>NZ_JBGFGM010000084.1:0-461 GCF_041224635.1 Leisingera sp. XS_AS12 | reverse complement strand
GAACGCTGGGGAGAGACCCTGGGGTTGGCGGCTGCCCATATGGCGATGAAACTGCTGCGGGCCGTGCTGGAGTGCCGGGACGGGCAGTTCGCCTGCATCAGCCCCTTTGATCTGGAGAACCGTGCCTGCGTCACGGCGGATAAGGCGGCGTTGCTGCGGATGCTGCATCACATGCGCCGGGACGAGACCCCGCCGGCGCGGGACGCGGTGGCCGAGGTGACTCAGGGCAAGATGGACCCGCATGTGATTCGCGCAGGCCTGGCCCTGGCGCACCGCTTTGCCGTGGGACGGCCGGGCGGTCGACCGCAGGCCCCAAGGCTGCAGGTGGTCGGATGAGCCGCGTGGTTTAGAACTGCGCTCCGAAATGGGCGCGGATCTGCTCCTGTCCAAGCAGGCGCTTGGGCTTGCCGTGGCCGGTTCCGGTCACCAGGATGCGCAGGCTGTCCATCCCGACGACCGGC
>NZ_JBGFGM010000083.1:0-527 GCF_041224635.1 Leisingera sp. XS_AS12 | reverse complement strand
GTAAGCGGCGTCTCGACCCCACGTTGCTGCTGATGGCTTCGGCTGCGAAGTGATCTCCATCTCATGATGGGGAGTGCGTTTCGCAATGTGTGCTACAAATTCGTTTCTCAAATCGCTGGGCGTCGAGATCTACGCGTCGGGTCATCGTCGGTGGCCGGATGAGGCAAAGGCCTTGGCCGTCTCGATGACCCTGGAAGCTGGAGCGACTGTAAATGCCGTAGCGGAGCGGTTTGGCATTCTGCCCAATCAACTTTCGGCGTGGCGACGAGAGGCCAAACAGGGCAAGCTGGTGCTGCCTGCAGCCGAAGTCGAGGAACCTGTCTTTGCGCCTCTCGTTGTCTGCGAGGTCGCCGAGGGGGAAGCGGGCCCGGAGGTCGCATCGCAGGCTGCCCCAATCAGGATCACTCGAGGCGCTGTCGTGATCGAACTCGCCCATGATGCACCTGCGGCCCGGATTGCCGAGATTGCCCACGCGCTGGAGGTGCATCCATGCTGATGCCCTCGCAGGGCGTGCGGATCCTGGTGGC
>NZ_JBGFGM010000082.1:0-6772 GCF_041224635.1 Leisingera sp. XS_AS12 | reverse complement strand
ACGCGGCGCTACATGACACTGGAAACCGTCGCCGCCATTTGCGACACTGCCCCCATGGACCCGGCGACAATCGCCGCCCTGTGACTGCGGCCGAGCCAAGGCCGAAGAGCAAAGTTACACCAACTCCCGGGACACTATCCTGACAGGAAGACCTTCGGGCATCGGTCGTATCTGGTTGCCACGCGTCGCCAATCCTTCAACCTGCCGAACATGATCTCGATCCGGTTGCGCCGTTTGTAGCGGCGCTTGTCGTATTTGACGGTCTTCTTGCGCTGCTTTCGACCCGGGATGCAGGGTCGTATCCCCCTGTCTTTCAACGCTTCTCTGAACCAATCGGCGTCATAGCCGCGATCCCCGAGCAGCCAATCAACATCCGGCAGGCTGCTCAACAACGCCCGTGCGCCGATGTAGTCACTGACTTGCCCGGCGGTCACGAACAGGTTCAGCGGGCGTCCTTGACTGTCGCAGACGGCGTGAAGTTTGGTATTCATGCCGCCCTTGGTTCGTCCGATCAGGCGTCCACGCCCCCTTTTTTGACGCCCAAGCTGGTGGCCGTTCGATGGGCTTTAAGATAGGTGGCATCGATCATGACCGTCGTCTGCTCGCCGTGATCAGCGGCCAGACCGGCCATCATCTGGGCAAAGATGCCTTTGTCGCTCCAGCGCTTCCAGCGGTTGTAGAGCGGTTTGTGAGGACCATATTCCCTCGGCGCGTCTCGCCATCGTAAGCCATTGCGATTGATGAAGATAATCCCGCTCAAAACACGCTTGTCATCGACGCGAGGCTTGCCATGGGACTTGGGGAAGAAAGGCTCAAGACGCGCCATCTGCGCATCCGTCAGCCAGAAAAGATCAGACATGTCCACCGCTCGGTTTTCGAACCGTGAATCACGCCTTTAAGCGGTAATCAATGGGTCCTGAGCCTAGTCAAAGACCTTGGGCGGTAAGCGAACGCCCAATAGATCCGCGTCGGTTCTTGCGCCGCCCCTTCCGCTGGGATGCACGTAGAAATTTTCAATCTGAAAAAAGCCGTTCAGCCGCAGATACCAGTATGCCGCCTTCTCCGGGTTCAGGCGGACCCGCACTTCGCTTCCCGCTCGCCTCATTCCGCGGCCTTCAGAGCTGCGCTCGTCGGCTCCAGCGCCTCGTGGAGAAGGGCTTCGAGGAGGCGGGTGCGGGTGGTGTCGGCGGTGGTCAGGGCGGCCTCCAGCCGGTCGCAGAGGGCCATGAGGGCGTCGACCTTGGCCACGATGCGGTGTTGTTCGGTAAGGGGCGGCAGGCCAACGACGATCGGATAGATTTTCGAGCCGGAACCGCTCCACCGCCTCGGGCGTCATCAACTCGTCCCTGAGCCCGTCGAGTACCAGCGGCTGAAGCCGATCAAGGCGAATGCAGGGCACGCGCCTGCATCCCTGGCCGGAAGCACCGCACGACGAAGGTGAAATATGACAAGCACCGATACAAACGGCGCAACCGCCCCTCTCGTGACATTGCTTCGCAATGCATTGTAGGGCAGTGATGCGAGATCATGTTTGGCAGGCTCAAAAGTTGGCGGCGCGTGGCGACACGCTATGGCCGCTGTCCCAAGGTCTTCCTCTCAGTCATCGCCCTCGCAGCAGTCGTCATCTACTGGTTATGCATCCTGACCCCAGGGCTGCCTCGGGCGCCCGGTTTATTCCGCGCGGGTGCAATAGAGCTTGTGCAGAACCTCCAGAACGGCGACGGCCTCATGCCCCTTTACGCTGTAATAGATCGTCTGGCCTGCGCGGCGCCCCTCTACCAGCCCGGCTTCTTTCAGCTTCTTCAATTGCTGCGACATGGTCGATTGCGACACGCCGCAGACCTGCGCCAGATCACCGACCGAGCGCTCGCCGTCGAGCAGGCGGCACAGGATCTCCAGGCGCGCCTTCGAAGCCAGCATCGCCATCAGTGCCGCCGCCCCCGCGATATCGCCGTCGAGAAAGTCGTCCGCGCCTTTCATATTACACCTATTGAATATTAGATGTATATAATATATTCTTCATGGAAGAAGGACACAAGGCCAGTCCGACCCGGACGCGGTCGCCGCATGGAGACGAAACATGGAAACCGAATTTACCCCCTGGCTGTCGCTTGGCGGCGGCATCATGATCGGGGCTTCGGCGGTTCTGCTGATGGCCACCAACGGGCGCATCGCTGGCATCAGCGGTCTCACCGCCAAGATTTTCGCCCGCAAGAGTGACGGTGAGGCGCGGGGCGTCTCGGCATTGTTTGTGCTGGGTCTTTTGCTGGCCGCGCCGCTGTGGCTGCTGGTCTCAGGCGGCTGGCCGCAGCAATGGGTGCCCACAAATACGGTCCTCATGGCAGTGGCTGGTTTGCTGGTCGGTTTTGGGGCGAGCTATGGCAACGGCTGCACCTCGGGCCACGGGGTCTGCGGGATCAGCCGCGGCTCGGCGCGATCGATCGTGGCCACCGTTACCTTCATGGCGACGGCCTTCGTGACCGTTTTTGTCACGCGTCACGTGATTGGAGGTTGAAATGAAACAAGCTTTTGCCTTCCTCTCCGGACTGATCTTCGGTCTCGGCCTTATCGTCTCTGGCATGGCAAACCCCGCCAAGGTGTTGAACTTCCTCGACCTCTTCGGCGCATGGGACCCCAGCCTCGCCTTCGTCATGGGCGGTGCAATCGCCGTGACCGCGCCTGGTTTCGCCCTGCTGTTCCGCAACCTCCAAGCCCCACTTTTTGATAGCAAATTCCGCCTGCCGACACGCAACGATCTGGAGCCGAAACTCGTGACCGGAGCGGCAATCTTTGGCGTGGGTTGGGGCCTGGGGGGCTTCTGCCCCGGACCGGCGCTGACGGCGCTGCCGTTGGCAGCTACCGGCACGCTGATCTTTGTGCCCTTCATGCTCATCGGGATTTGGGCCGCACGCCACACGCCTGACATCACGCCTGCCGCAAAGAGGGGAGGTGCCTGATGAATGATCCGCTGAACACTGCCGTCGTCCGCCACTCGCCTTCGACCGGGGCAGGCAGTCCTGATGTCTGGGGAATCTACGAGCCCGACACCGGCTCGATCCAGTATATCTGCGCCGACCCGACGACGAAGAAGGCCGCGCTCATTGACGTTGTCTGGAACTTCGACCCGAAGAACTACAAGTTCACGACCGAGAGCATGGATCAGGTGCTGGATCTCGTTGAGGAAAATGGCCTGAGCGTGCAATGGATACTGGACACTCACCCGCACGCGGACCACGTCATGGCCTCGGCGCAACTGAAGGAGCGCACGGGCGCGCCTAATGCCATCGGGGCGCTGGTACCCGAAATCGCCAAGATCTGGGCTGACCTCTACAACCTGCCCGATGCCTTCGACCCCGTTCGCGATTTCGACCACCTGTTCCGGGAGGGGGAGACCTTCAAGATCGGCGAGTTGGATGTGAAGGTGATGCTTTCGCCAGGGCATACTCTGGGTTCGATCACTTACGTTTGCGGCGATGCGGCTTTTGTCCATGACACGCTGATGCAGCCGGATGCGGGCACCTCGCGCTCGGACTTTCCGGGCGGCACGACTGAGGAGTTGTGGCAGTCGATCCAAGACATCCTCGCTCTTCCCAGCAGTACGCGGCTCTATATCGGGCATGACTATGGCACCGATGAACGCAAGGATCCGCAGTGGGAGGCCACGGTGGACGAACACCGCGCGTGCAATATCCATGTGAAGGATGGCACGAAACGCGAAGACTACATCGAACGCCGTCAAAAGCGCGACGCGACGCTCTCGCTGCCCAACCGCATTCTTGCAGCGCTGCAGATCAACCTCCGCGGCGGTCGGCTTCCTCCGGCGGAGGATGACGGCAACCACTATCTCAAGCTACCGGTCAATCGGTTTGACTGAGCGCGAACGGGCTGTCCTTCGGGGCGGTCCTGCTTCTGACGGATAGCCTGAAATGCCCCTCTCTCAACTTGCCCGATATCTGCCAATCCTCGACTGGGGACGCCGTTATGATCGTGGCCAGTTCACCGGCGACATGTTGGCTGCCGTGATCGTTACGATCATGCTGATCCCTCAGTCGCTGGCCTATGCGCTGCTGGCAGGAATGCCGCCCGAGGCGGGGATCTATGCCTCCATTGCGCCCATCGTGCTGTATGCCATCTTCGGCACCAGCCGCGCGCTGGCGGTGGGGCCGGTGGCGGTCGTCTCGCTGATGACGGCGGCGGCGGTGGGCGAGATCGCCCAAAGCGGCACAGCAGGCTATACTGCCGCGGCGTTGACGCTGGCGTTCATCTCTGGGGCGATGTTGCTTGCGCTTGGCCTGTTTCGGCTGGGCTTCTTGGCGAATTTCCTGTCACATCCGGTCATCGCAGGGTTCATCACCGCTTCGGGGATCCTCATTGCGGCCAGCCAGCTGCGCCATATTCTAGGGATCGACGCCGAGGGGCATACGTTGGTTGAAATCCTCGTCAGCCTCTGGACCCATCTGAATGAGGTGAATCTGATAACGGTTGTGCTGGGTGTAACCTCAACAGGGTTCCTGTTCTGGGTGCGCGGTGGGCTTGAACCACTGCTGAGACGCATGGGACTGGGGCGCCGCTTGGCAGGTATTGGCGCCAAGATGGGGCCAGTGCTTGCGATTGTCGGCACCACGTTGGCTGTCTGGGCTTTTGAGCTGGGTGAAAAAGGCGTAGCGATCGTCGGCGCAGTACCGCAGAGCTTGCCCCCGCTTACCTTTCCCACTGTCTCGCCTGATTTGGTTCTGCAATTGTTTGTCCCGGCGTTGCTGATATCAATCATCGGCTTTGTCGAAAGCATCTCGGTCGCGCAGACCCTCGCCGCCAAGAAGCGTCAGCGGATCGATCCGGACCAAGAACTGATCGGCCTCGGCAGTGCCAATCTCGGGGCGGCTTTCACGGGCGGTTTCCCGGTTACCGGGGGATTTTCGCGATCTGTCGTCAATTTCGATGCGGGTGCCGAGACACCGGCCGCCGGGGCGTTCACCGCCGTTGGCCTGGCGTTTACCGCGCTGTTCCTGACACCGCTGATCTATTTTCTACCCAAGGCTGCCCTGGCCGCGACAATTATCGTCGCGGTGCTGAGCCTTGTCGATTTCTCGATCCTGAGACGGGCATGGACCTTCAGCCATGCCGATTTCGCCGCCGTGAGCGTGACGATCCTTCTTACGCTGCTCCTCGGGGTCGAGGCCGGAGTGACCGCGGGGGTTGTGACCTCGATATTTGTGCATCTTTACAAGACGTCGCGCCCGCACCTGGCCGTGGTGGGCCGGGTGCCGGGTACCGAGCACTTTCGCAACGTACTGCGCCATAAGGTCGAGACCCAGCCACACGTGTTGAGCCTGCGCATTGACGAGAGCCTATATTTCCCCAACGCGCGTTTTCTGGAGGACCAACTCGCGCGTTATGCAGCCGAAAAGGCGGAGTTGACGGATGTTGTCTTGATGTTCTCGGCGGTGAACGAGATTGATCTTTCAGCGCTGGAATCGCTCGAAACAATCAACACCCGGCTGAATGACGCGGGGGTCCGGCTGCATTTGAGCGAAGTGAAAGGCCCGGTGATGGATCGGTTGAAGCGCAGCCATTTCCTTGAAGAACTTAGCGGCGACGTTTTCCTTAGCCAACACGAAGCTGTCTGCAAGCTTGCCGATCCCGGAACCCGGTCCGACCAGTCGGCTCGCCAGTTCACCTGACCGAGCGGCCACTGCGGTCATTCGTTCTGTGCACACTGAATGGCTGCTCGCCGCCCACCAGGCAAAGGCTGTCGGCCGCGAACGACGGTAGCGGTCGCGTCCGGATTGGGCTGAGACCGGTCAATCGCGCCCTCAACAACAATGTCCTTTCGCAATGGCGGCTAAGTGTCCTTTGCGGTCAGGCAATCACGTTAGTGTGTAGCACTACATCGCGGCCCAAAAAGTTGATGTCGTCGAGTGTCAATCCTGCGCCGGTGATGCGGAACTGCTGGTCAGGTAGGGCGTCTGATCCGCTGAGGGTGAGGATCAATTCGCCGACTTCCTCCATTTCGGCCGTCAGGCTATCATATTCCACGATGTCGCCAAGATTGATGTTGAGTTGATCAACGCCGGGTTCGAAATCAGTCAATGCAATAGCGGTTTCTTGCAGTGGATTGCTGTCATCATCTGCCGAATTGCCTGAGCCACTTTCATTCACAAATGAAATCTCAAATGTATCTTCCCCTGATCCGCCGGCCATATTCACGGGGGTTGTCTCGAATTGTTCCATGGGTAGATAGGGGATGTCATGATGGATGACCTGCCCCCCGCTGGTCCCTCGCTCATGAGGAGAGTCTGCGGGCTTGATTTTGGTAGTCGTCGGTTTCGGGCTTGGCAAGCGCGGCGGGCGCGGAGCCCTCAATTAGCTCAAGCGCCTGCCGCGCTTGCTTTGGCGCTCTGTTCTCCAGCGAAGAGTGAGGCCTGACGTTGTTATAATCGTAGCGCCACAGCGCCAGCTTGCGGCGGGCATCGTCCAGGGTATCGAACAGCTCTTCATTGAGGAGTTCGTCCCGCAAACTGCCGTTGAATGACTCGATGAAGGCATGCTGCGGTTTTCCTGGGTCAATGTAATGCCAATCCACGCCGTTCCTATCGGCCCATTTCAGGATTGCCCGGCTGGTGAATTCCGTCCCGTAGCACGTCGGGAAGATTGGCCGCTGAGAGGTTATGGCCACGCGCGCAGCCCTCAAACCGCGCAGCGGGTGGCCATAACCGGGTCTCAGGTCTCAACAGTGGTTTTGCGTAGACCACACCGCTGAGGAGACCGGCTA
>NZ_JBGFGM010000077.1:0-281 GCF_041224635.1 Leisingera sp. XS_AS12 | reverse complement strand
CCGGCGTGTCAGCAGCGCCTCAGCGCCGCCGGTGAAGGGGCTTTTACGGACACCCCGGGATGCCCGCAACCCCAAAATTCACAAAAACGCAGATCCGCCGAAGAAAATCCCTGCAGCGACACAAAATCAATGACTTAGAATGCAAGAAGCCCGCCAGGACCTGGCGCAGGATCGCCGATGCCGCCCTCCCCTCCCCGCCCCGCGACCGCGACCGCCACCCAAACGCCCAGTTACCCACAGACTCGCAGGACTTACCCACAGACCGGACCCGGAATCAGCCG
>NZ_JBGFGM010000074.1:0-59133 GCF_041224635.1 Leisingera sp. XS_AS12 | reverse complement strand
GGCGGGCGAGGCCGGCAAGGGCTTTGCGGTGGTCGCAAGCGAGGTGCGGGCGCTGGCGCAGCGCTCGTCCGAGGCGGCGATGGAGATCAAGACGCTGATCTCCGACAGCTCCAAGCAGGTCGAGCGCGGCGTGGATCTGGTCGGCAAGGCCGGCGAGGCGCTGCAAAGCATCGTGTCGCAGGTGACCCATATCTCGCAGCTGGTCTCCGGCATCGCCGAGGGTGCGGCGGAGCAATCCACCGGCCTGCATGAGATCAACACCGGCGTCACCCAACTGGATCAGGTGACCCAGCAGAACGCGGCGATGGTCGAACAGGCCACCGCGGCCGGGCATATGCTCAACAGCGATGCCGGGAAGCTGGCTGAGCTGGTCGGCCAGTTCCGCGTGATCGGCGGCGACGCGCAGCCTGCCGGGCCGTTTGAAACCGGTGGCAAGCGCACACCTCTTGCCGATGCCCGAAAAGGCCCCGACCCGCGGAGCAAAGCGGTCGGCACCGCCGCAGCGGTGATGGCGACCGATGGCAATGCCGCGCGCGATGTCTGGCAGGATTTCTGAACCTTAACCAGGGATGCCGCCGCACCGGCGGCGGCATCCTCTGACCATGGCAATCTGTGTCGCCCATTTCTGCGACACTGAAACGAGATTGGGGAACCCATTGTCTTCGAAGAACTTATTGATCATTACCACGGATCGAAACTTTGCCATGTCGCTGAAAAGCTACATGGAACAAACCTATCCAGGCATGAAGGTGTATCTGGCCAACAATTTGATGATGGCCTACAATCAGGCCGAGGCGGCGCAGCCGGTATTTGCCTTTGTCGAAGACGGGTTCACCAAGCTACCCGAATTCGAAATGATGATGGCGCTGTTTTCGGCCATGGACACGCGCTGGGTGTCGGTCATGGACACTTTCGGCGCGACTCCGGCCCGGAAATCTTCACCCTTGCTGGATGTCGGCGCCGGCATCTTCGAGCTGACCAAGGCGGATCACCCCAGTCAGTTCGCCCAGCATTTCGACATGATGGTGAAGGCCCCGCGCCGTGGTCGCGGCGCCGCGGTCGGCTCTGCCGCCCGCCCTGCGGCCGCGGCCGGGGGCAGCAAGAAGATGATCCTGATCGGGTCCTCTACCGGCGGGGTCGAGGCGTTGCGCAATGTCCTGGTGGGGTTCCCGTTTGACTGCCCGCCCACTCTGATCGTGCAGCATACCGGCAAGAATTTCGGCTCTGGCCTGGTGTCGCTGCTGGATCGCATCTGCCCGGCGCGGGTCCGCGCCGCCGAAGACGGGCTGACACTGGAACCCGGCTATGTCTATGTTGCGGCCGGTCAGCGCCGCCACATGGGGCTGAGCAACCGTGCCCCTCGGCGGCTACGGATGAAAGAAGGGCCGGATATTTCCGGTCATACGCCGTCTGTTGACGCGCTGTTCACCTCTGCCGTGCCATATGGAAAGGACATTGTAGCCACAATTCTGACCGGGATGGGACAGGACGGCGCCCGCGGCCTTCTGGAGCTGCGCAAGGCAGGCGCCAAAACCTTTGCCCAGGATGAGAAATCTTCGGTCGTCTATGGCATGCCCAGGGTTGCCTGGGAGATGGGGGCAGCCCAGCAGCAGGTGCCGCTGGCCCACATGGCCAGCACTCTCCTTCAGGCCAGCAAGGCCTGAACAGATCGCAGGAAGGGACGAACTAGCCTTGAACAATGTTTTTGCCAACACGAAGCCCGTGACTGTTCTGCAAGGAGACTACCGCGTGACAACGGACCCCAAGACCGTGTTCTCGACGGTTTTGGGCTCCTGCATCGCGGCCTGCATCTATGACCCCGACCGCGGGGTGGGAGGCATGAACCACTTCCTGCTGGCCAATGCCAGGGGCGGTGGGGCGGCCAACGCCCGCTATGGCATTCACGCGATGGAGCTGCTGATCAACGGCATCATGAAGAAGGGCGCGGTGCGCTCCAATCTCAAGGCCAAGGTGTTTGGCGGTGCCAAGATGTCGGTGAACCTGTCGGACATCGGCGCCGCGAATGCCGACTTCGTCCAACGGTTCCTGCGCGACGAGGGCATCCCTTGCATCTCGTCGAGCGTTGGCGGCACCTCGGCCCGGCGGGTCCGCTTCCATCCATGCTCCGGCGCGGCGCAGCAGACCCATGTGCAGGACGACCGCCAGCTGGGCGAACTGGAGCAGCGTGCCGTTGCAGCACCGCCCGTGGCCCCGGCTCCGGCTGCCGCAGGCGCAGGTGTCGTCGACCTGTTCTGACAAGATTTAGCTGCTGCTTGCCAGTCCTGGCTGGCAGCAGACGCCGTGGCGCCGTGAATTACTGATTGCCCGTATTTGCGGGCACGGTTAATTCCTTATGGGACATGACCAAGCGCAAGGCATCATCAGAGGTTACGGGCCGTCGACTGCTCCATTGGGTAGCCGTGTTGGCGGTCGTTGTCCTGTGCGGTTTCGGCTCGGTTGCCACTGCGCAGGTAACGGTCTTTGCCGCTGCAAGTACGAAGAACGCCCTGGACGAGGCGGCAGACGCCTTCACCGCGGCCACCGGCGAGGGCGTCATCCTCTCCTACGCGGCCTCCTCAGCGCTGGCGCGCCAGATTCAGCTCGGCGCGCCTGCGGATGTCTTCCTTTCGGCGAATACGACCTGGATGGATGTCTTGGAAACGGACGGTCTTGTCGCGTCTCGCAGTCGCAGCGACCTCCTCGCCAACGACCTGGTTCTGATCGCGCATGGCGCCGACGCCCCGCCGCTGGACCTTGCTCAAACCGATCTCGCCGAGGTGCTGGGCGATCGGCATCTGGCCATGGCTTTGGTCGATGCGGTTCCTGCCGGGATCTACGGCAAGGCGGCGCTGAGCACGCTCAAGCAATGGGACGCTGTGGCGCCCAAGGTGGCGCAAGCCGCCAACGTGCGCGCAGCCCTGGCACTGGTGTCCACGGGCGCGGCCCCGCTGGGTGTGGTTTATGCCACGGACGCGCGGGCAGAGCCGACGGTGTCCGTCGTTGCCACCTTTGCCGCTGACAGCCATCCGCCCATCGTCTACCCCATCGCTGCCGTGACCGCGGGCCAGCAGCAGGCGGCAGAGGCCTTCATCAAGTTCCTGAGCGGGCCGGAGAGCCAGGCCATTTTCCTGCGCCACGGTTTCAGAGCGGTCCGCAAGTGAGCGGTGTCATTGCATGGCTCGGCCCGCAGGAATGGCAGGCGGTACAGCTGTCGCTGCGGGTGTCATTCTGGGCAACCCTTGCGGCCTTACCACTGGCCCTGCTCATCGCACATGCCCTCGCCCGACGCCAGTTTCGCGGCAAGCAGCTTCTGAACGGCTTGGTGCACCTGCCCCTTGTCCTGCCGCCGGTGGTGACGGGCTATCTGCTGTTGATGGTCTTCGCGCCCAAGGCACCCGTCGGGGCAGCCCTTCAGCAATTCGGCGTGGTGTTTGCCTTTCGCTGGACCGGTGCGGCGCTGGCGGCGGCGATCATGGGATTTCCCCTGATGGTCCGCGCCATCCGCCTGTCGATCGAGGCGGTCGACCCCAAGCTGGAGGAAGCCGCGGCAACGCTGGGGGCATCGCGCCCCTGGGTGTTCATCACGGTGACCCTGCCGCTCATCCTGCCCGGGGTGCTGGCCGGGGCGGTCCTGGGGTTTGCCAAGGCGATGGGCGAATTTGGTGCCACGATCACATTTGTCTCCAACATTCCGGGCCAGACCCAGACGTTGCCTTCCGCGATATACGCCTTCCTGCAGGTGCCCGGCGGCGAAAGCGCGGCCTTGCGATTGACGCTGATCTCGGTCGCGATTGCGCTGGCCGCCTTGCTGCTGTCTGAATGGCTGGCGCGGCGGGTCGCGGCACGGGTCGGAGGACGCTGAATGCTGTCAGTCGAGCTCAAACACCGTCTGCCCGATTTTTCTCTGGACGTACGTTTTGAAGCGCCATTGGGGGTCACGGTCCTTTTCGGCCGCTCAGGAACCGGAAAAACCACCGTTGTGCAGGCGGTTGCGGGGCTGCTGTGCCCCGATCGCGCACGCATCATGGTGGATGGCGAGGTGCTGGGCGATACCGATCAACGCCATTGGCTGCCCCCACACAAGCGCCGGATGGGCTACGTGTTCCAGGACGCCCGATTGTTTCCGCATCTGACTGTCCGGCAGAACCTGCTTTATGGACAGAAATTCGCGCCCCGGGGCAGCAAGCCTGAAAGCCTGCACCGGGTGGTGGAGCTTTTGGGAATAGGATCGCTGCTTCACCGGCGGCCGGGTCTGCTGTCTGGCGGCGAAAAACAGCGGGTGGCCATTGGCCGGGCCTTGCTGTCAGCGCCGCGGATGCTGCTCGCGGATGAGCCTCTGGCAGCCCTCGACGAGGCACGCAAGGCGGAGATCCTGCCGTATTTCGAGCGGCTGCGTGATGAGATCGGCATACCGATCCTTTATGTGAGCCATTCGGCAGCCGAGGTTGCCCGACTGGCAACGACCGTTGTCGTCATGCAGGATGGCCGGGTCCGACATCAGGGCGCCGCCGCCGATGTTCTGGCCGACCCCGAGGTCATGCCGACCGGTGTCCGCTCTGCCGGCGCGCTTTTGAAAGCGCGCGTGCACTGCCACCACAGCGATGGTCTGACCGAGCTCGACGCGGGCGGGGTGGCGCTTTTTCTGCCGCGTATTGACCGCACGCCCGGCACCACCGTCCGCGTGCGCATCGCCGCGCATGAGGTGATCCTGTCGCGCCAGCGTCCCGAGGGACTGTCAGCGCTCAATATCCTTCCTGGTCAGGTCGAGCACATTCGCACCGGCAGCGGGCCGGGGGCGATGGTCTCCTTGCGAACGCCGGCGGGCAGGGTGCTCGCCCGTGTGACGCGGCGCTCGGCCGCTGCCCTGGACCTGGCCCCCGGTGTCGATTGCCACGCGGTGCTCAAGACCGTATCCATTGCTCCGGTGGACATCGGGCGGGGCCAGTGAAGACCCACCTTCAAAAATAGCAAAACAATCCTTCAGGTATCCTTGATACGGAAACAAGTTCGGTTGCGCGCAGTCGGCGGGTATCAATAGGGCAGCACTTCAGCAGGAAAGGCAGCCGATGACCAAACGATCCTACTACGCACCAGAAGGCGGGCTGCCGCCGCAGACACAGTTGCTGACCGACCGCGCCATGTTTACCGACGCCTACGCGGTGATCCCGAAGGGCACGATGAGCGACATCGTCACCAGCCTGCTGCCATTCTGGGAGAAGTCCCGTTTCTGGGTGCTGTCGCGCCCCTTGTCCGGCTTCGCCGAGACCTTCTCGCAGTACATCGCCGAGGTGCTGCCCGGTGGCGGCAGTGACCGGCCGGAGACCGAAGCCGACACCGAGGCGGTGCTGTTCGTGGTGCAGGGCGCGATGACGCTCACCATCGACGGCGCAGTCCATGAGATGGAAGAAGGCGGCTATGCCTACTTGCCCCCCGCCGCCGACTGGAGCCTGCGCAACAACAGCGATGCGCCGGTGCGGTTCCACTGGATCCGCAAGGCTTATCAGGCGGTTGCGGGGCTTGACGCGCCCGACGCCTTTGTCACCAACGAAAACCATGTCGACCCGACCCCGATGCCGGGCACCGAGGGCAAATGGGCCACCACACGCTTTGTCGATCCCAACGACCTGCGCCACGACATGCATGTGACCATCGTCACCTTTGAACCCGGCGCGGTGATCCCCTTTGCCGAGACTCATGTGATGGAACACGGGCTGTACGTGCTGGAGGGCAAGGCGGTCTACCGTCTGAACCAAGACTGGGTCGAGGTCGAGGCCGGCGATTACATGTGGCTGCGCGCCTTCTGCCCGCAGGCCTGCTATGCCGGCGGACCGGGCAAGTTCCGTTACCTGCTCTACAAGGATGTGAACCGCCACATGCCGCTGGCACCGCAGCGCTGATGCGGTAGTTCTGACAATCCAAGAATTAGCGCCTTGGACCCTTGATGGTTCCGGGGCGTTCTTTGCATTCTGGGCCGTAAGACTGCCGTCAGCCCGCCGGGGCACCCAGCCCGTGCGACAGCTTGGCCGCGGCCTCCTTGACCAGGGTGCCAATTCCGCTGATGCCGCCGTCAGGCATCCGCGCGGTCGGGCCGGAAACCGAAATCCCCGCCAGCACCTCGCCCTGCATGCCCAGGACAGGCGCTGCAACGCAGCGCATTCCCGGCGCTTTTTCCTCGTCGTCGAAGGACCAACCACGACTGCGGATCTGTTCCAGATCCGCGCGCAAAGCATCCGCCGAGGTCAAGGTTTTCGCGGTAAAACGCTCCAGCGTGCGGCCTCGCAGGAACCGGGCCAGCTGGTGGTCGCCGTAACAGCTCAGCAATGCCTTGCCGATGCCCGAGGCGTGCATCGGCGACGTGGTTCCCGGCGGAAAGAAGGCGCGGATCGATTCATGGGTTTCCACCTGGCTCACGAACATCACGTCACCGCCGCGTTCGATGCCGAGGTTGGAGGTCTCACCAGTCGCCTCCATCAGCTCGCGCATTACCGGTCGGGCGCGTTCGATCACGCCAGAACGACGCAGGAAGGCAGAGCCGAGGCGAAAGGCCATCGCGCCGATATGCCAGGTCTGCGTCTGCGGCTCCATCTCGACGATCTGGCGCGCCTCCAGCGTGGACAGCACCCGGTACATGGTGGCCGCCGACTGGTCCAGCGCGGTGGCAAGCTCGGTCAGCGTCATGCCACTGGCCCCGGCCAGCGCATCCAGCACGTCCAACGCCCGGTCCAGCGACTGGATGGTGGCAGGCTGGCTGCTGGCGTTGAACGCTTTGGGGCGCCCCTTGCGACGCGGTGCCTGCGACATTTTCAAGCCTCCCAAGGCAATTCCAACAGCAGCTTATGGATAATTATGAAAACGCATTCTGTACAGTGAAAAAACTAAAGCACTTGAATTCATGCGAAAATTCTGACTTTTCTACATTTATGAAAGCTTTTTTCAAAAAAATTTCCCTCCGCGCCGCCCCATATTAAGGTGCAGGAAATCGCCACAGGAGGGCACGACATGAGCTTTCAAAACCCGGTTTTCATTCCCGGTCCCACCAACATGCCCGAAGCGCTGCGCAAGGCAGTGGACATGCCGACGCTGGACCACCGCTCGCCGCTGTTCGGCCAGATCCTGCATCCGGCACTGGCCGGAGTGAAGAAGGTTCTGAAAAGCGAAACCGCCGAGATCTTCGTCTTCCCGTCCACCGGCACCGGCGGCTGGGAAACCGCGATCACCAACACGCTGAACGCCGGTGACAAGGTTCTGGCGGCGCGCAACGGCATGTTCAGCCACCGCTGGATCGACATGTGCCAGCGTCACGGGCTGGACGTGCAGGTTGTTGAAACCCCGTGGGGGCAGGGCATCCCGGCGGACCGCTACGAGGAAATCCTGACCGCCGACACATCGCACGAGATCAAGGTGGTTCTGGCGACCCACAACGAGACCGCAACCGGCGTGAAGTCCGACATCGCCGCCGTCCGCCGTGCGTTGGATGCAGCCGGTCACCCGGCGCTGCTGTTTGTCGACGGCGTGTCCTCGATCGCCTCGATGGATTTCCGCATGGACGAATGGGGTGTCGACATTGCCGTCACCGGCTCGCAAAAGGGCTTCATGCTGCCGCCGGGCCTCGCCATCGTCGGCTTCTCGCCACGGGCAATGGAGGCCGCCAAGACCGCGACCCTGCCGCGCACCTTCTTTGATATCAAGGACATGGCCGCAGGCTACGCCAACAGCGCCTACCCCTACACGCCTTCCGTCGGCCTGCTGAACGGTCTGAACATGGCTTGTGGTATGCTGTTGGACGAAGGGCTGGAGAATGTCTTTGCCCGCCACCACCGGATTGCTGAGGGCGTCCGCGCCGCAGTCCGCGCCTGGGGGCTGGAGCTGTGCGCGGTGTCGCCGGACGTCTACTCAGACAGCGTCAGCGCAATCCGCACGCCTGAAGGCTTTGACGCCAACAAGTTCGTCAGCCTCGCGGCCGAGAAATACGGCGTCGCCTTCGGCACGGGCCTGGGTGAGGTTGCGGGCAAGGTGTTCCGCATCGGCCATCTGGGCAGCCTGACCGACGTGATGGCCCTGTCGGGCATCGCAACCGCCGAAATGGTGATGGCCGACCTTGGCCTGAACATCCCGCTGGGCTCTGGCGTGGCGGCAGCGCAGGACTACTACCGCGGCAACACCGCCTCCAGCGCCAAGGCTGCCGCCTGATGAAGGATACCGCTATGTATATCCCGACCTACGAGGACATGCTGGCCGCGCATGAGCGCATTCAGCCGCACATCCGGCGCACGCCGGTGCGCACCTCTGCCTTTCTGAATGAGCTGACCGGCGCGGAGCTGTTCTTCAAATGCGAGAACTTCCAGGAGCCGGGCGCCTTCAAGGTGCGCGGCGCCACCAACGCGGTGTTCGGACTGGATGAGGAACAGGCGAAGAAGGGCGTCGCGACGCATTCCTCGGGCAACCATGCGTCCTGCCTGTCCTACGCCGCGATGCTGCGCGGCATTCCTTGCAACGTGGTCATGCCGCGCACCGCGCCGCAGGCCAAGAAGGACACCGTGCGCCGTTACGGCGGGGTGATCACCGAGTGCGAGCCCTCTACCTCCTCTCGGGAGGAGACCTTTGCCAAGGTGCAGGCCGAGACCGGCGGCGATTTCGTGCATCCCTACAATGACCACCGCGTCATCGCGGGGCAGGGCACCTGCGCCAAGGAATTCGTCGAGCAGACCGACGGGCTCGACATGGTGGTGGCCCCGATCGGCGGCGGCGGCATGATCTCCGGCACCTGCCTGACGCTGTCCAACCTGGCGCCGGAAACCCAGGTGATCGCGGCTGAACCGGAGCAGGCCGACGACGCCTACCGTAGCTTCAAGGCGGGCTACATCATCGCCGATGATGCGCCTAAGACCGTGGCCGACGGGCTGCTGGTTCCGCTGAAGGATCTGACCTGGCATTTCGTCAGCAACCACGTCAGCGAGATCCACACCGCCTCGGACGCGGAGATCATCGAGGCGATGAAGCTGATCTGGAAGCACCTGCGGATCGTGATGGAGCCGTCCTCCGCGGTCCCACTCGCCATCATTCTGAAAAACAAGGACGCCTTCGCGGGCAAACGCGTGGGCCTGATCGTCACCGGCGGCAATGTCGACCTCGACAAACTGCCCTGGATGAACAGCTAAACTGGGGAACAAAACAATGAACGCACAGACAAATTTTGATCAACTCGAAGTCGGCTATGACGTCCCGGCGGTCCCGGGCATGGACGAGGCCGACATCCAGACACCCGCGCTTGTGCTGGACCTGGACGCGCTGGAGCGCAACATCAAGAAGATGGGCGACTACGCCAAGGCGCACGGCATGCGCCACCGGGTGCACGGCAAGATGCACAAGTCAGTGGATGTGGCCAAGCTGCAGGAAAAGCTCGGCGGCGCGGTTGGCGTCTGCTGCCAGAAGGTCTCCGAGGCCGAGGTTTTTGCCCGTGGCGGCATCAAGGACATCCTGGTGTCCAACCAGGTCCGCGACCCGCTGAAGATCGACCGACTGGCCCGCCTGCCCAAGCTGGGCGCGCGTACCATCGTCTGCGTTGATGACATCGACAACGTGGCCGACCTGTCGGCAGCGGCGCAAAAGCACGGCACCGAGCTGGAAGTCTTTGTCGAGATCGACTGCGGCGCGGGCCGCTGCGGCGTAACCACGACTGAGGCGGTTGTTGAAATCGCCAAGGCCGTGAACGCGGCAGAGAACCTCAAGTTCTCCGGCATCCAGGCCTATCAGGGCGCCATGCAGCACATGCACAGCTACGAGGACCGCAAGGCCAAGCTGGACATCGCCATCGCGCAGGTTGCCGATGCGGTCGAAGGCTTGAAGAAGGAAGGCATCGAGTGCGAGCTGGTGTCTGGCGGCGGCACCGGCTCCTACTATTTCGAGTCGAACTCGGGCGTTTACAACGAGTTGCAGTGCGGCTCCTACGCCTTCATGGATGCGGATTACGGTCGCATCCTGGACAAGGACGGCAACCGCATCGACCAGGGCGAGTGGGAAAACGCCTTCTTCCTGCTGACCCAGGTGATGAGCCACGCCAAGGCCGACAAGGCCATCGTCGATGCCGGCCTCAAGGCGCAATCCGTGGACAGCGGCCTGCCCTTCATCTTCGGCCGCGACGACGTGGCATACATCAAATGCTCAGACGAGCATGGCGTGGTATCCGACCCGACCGGTGCGCTGAAAGTCGGCGACAAGCTGCGCCTGGTGCCCGGCCACTGCGACCCCACCGCCAACGTGCATGACTGGTACGTTGGCGTGCGGAACGGCAAGGTCGAATGCGTCTGGCCCGTCTCGGCCCGCGGCAAGGCCTACTAAGAACGATCCCCAGACTGGCGGAGGTGCGCAAGCCGCCCTCCGCCGGCTTTTTTGGGGTCGTGCAACAACGATTTCCAGCCTGGCGGCACCCCGTCCAAGGGCTGCGCCAACTGCTGAGGAGAAACAGACATGTATATCGTTCCGGAAAAAGCGATTGCCGACCTGGTGACCCGCGATGCGTCCTTCGATGCGGTCGAAAAAGTCTTTGCGGCGATGGCCGCGGGCGACGCCTACAACTTCCCCGTTGTGCGCGAGGCAATCGGCCACGAAGAGGCGCTCTACGGCTTCAAGGGCGGCTTTGACCGCGCGGGCCTGACGCTGGGCCTGAAGGCCGGGGGATACTGGCCGAACAACCTGGAAAAGCGCGGACTGATCAACCACCAGTCCACTGTCTTCCTGTTCGATCCCGACACCGGCAAGGTGAAGGCGATGGTGGGCGGCAATCTCTTGACCGCGCTGCGCACGGCGGCGGCGTCCTCTGTCTCGATCAAGCATCTGGCCCGCAAGGACGCCAAGGTGATCGGCATGATCGGTGCGGGCCATCAGGCCAAGTTCCAGCTGCGCGCCGCGCTGGAGCAGCGCGAGTTTGAAAAAGTGATCGGCTGGAACCTGCATCCTGAGATGCTGCCGAACCTGCAGGAGGTGGCCGACGAGGCTGGCGTGCCGTTCGAGGCGGTTGAGCTGGACGGCATGCGCGAAGCGGATGTGATCATCTCGATCACCTCGTCCTTCGATGCGATCCTGAAGGCCGATCAGGTCAGCCCCGGCACGCACATCGCCTGCATGGGCACCGACACCAAAGGCAAACAGGAAGTCGACCCGCAGCTGCTGGTTAAGGCCGACGTCTTCACCGACGAGGTCGCCCAGTCGGTCTCCATCGGCGAGGCGCAGCACGCGGTGGCGCAAGGTCTGATCCAGGAGGCAGACGTTGCCCAGATCGGCGCGGTCATCAACGGCACCAACCCGGGCCGCACTTCTGACGACCAGATCACCCTGTTCGACGGCACCGGCGTCGGGCTTCAGGATCTGGCCGTCGCGGCCTCTGTCGTTGAGGTCGCGGTGGAAAAGGGCATCGCCATCGAGGTCGATTTCTAAGCCCCAGCCAGAAACATTTTCTGCAATTATCCGCGTAGCGGATCGGCAGGAGAGAGGTGTACCTCTCTCCTGCTTTTTCTTGGGAGACGCCAAACATGTATCTTGGACTGAGCCTGCTGGTGGTGGGCGTGGTGCTGTGCCTGAACGGCATCTGGCAGACGGGCCGTATCCAGGACCGGGAAATCATCCTGATCAATGCGGTGGCGGCGCTGGTGTTCTTTGCCATCGTGCTGCTGACCGCGCTGGCGGCGGGCCAGCCTGCCGATCTGCTGGATGCGGGCATGACGCTGCTGTTCGGCACCACCTACCTGTGGGTCGCCTACAACCGGGCAACCGGCTCCAGCGGCGAGGGGCTGGGCTGGTTCAGCGGTCTCGTGGCGCTGACCGCGGCGCCGATGGCCCTGCGGGTGCTGGCGCAGGCGGACGGGATCTTCGATCTGTGGCTCGCGGCCTGCTGGGCGGCCTGGGCCGGGCTGTGGTTCCTGTATTTCCTGAACCTCGCCCTGCGCCGCGGCAGCGCCCGGCTGACCAGTACCGCAACGCTGTTCTGCGGCGTCTTCACCGGCTGGCTGCCGGGTCTGGCGGTGCTGCACGGGATTGCCCTGTAACCTCCCACGGAAAAAGCCGGCCCAAGCACGGGCCGGCTTTCTGTTTTTGGTTGCTTGCCGGCCTGGCTCAGGCGCGGTCTTCCTGCGGCAGCGATCCGCGGCCATGCCCACTCAGCCCGCCCGAGACTTCCTCGGTGGCTTCACCCGCCAGATCCTGCGGCAGCAGCAGGTTCAGCACGATGGCAATCAGCGCCGCCGGCAGCAGACCGCTGGTCAGCAGGATGCGCGCTGTATCCGGCATATGCTGCAGCGCGCCGGGCTCCAGCTGCAGGCCGAGGCCGATGGAGAGCGCAATGGCGAAGATCACCATGTTGCGGCGGTTCCAGTCCACGTCCGACAGCATCGAGACACCTGCCGCGACCACCATGCCGAACATCACGATCACGCCGCCGCCCAGCACCTCGATCGGCACCGTGCGGATCACCGCGCCCACCTTCGGAACCAGCCCGCAGATGATCAGGAAGATCGCGCCGCAGGTCACCACGTGGCGGCTCATCACGCCGGTCATGGCGATCAGGCCCACGTTCTGGCTGAACGAGGTGTTGGGGAAAGCGCCGAACAGACCCGCAAAGGCGGTGCCGACACCATCGGCATAGGTGGCGCCTGCGATTTCCTCCTCGGTGGCTTCGCGGCCCGCGCCCCCCTTGGTCACGCCGGACACATCGCCCACGGTCTCCACCGCCGAGACAAAGCTCATCAGGCAGAAACCGATGATGGCGGCTGCAGAGAACTCGACCCCGTATTTGAACGGCTGCGGCAGGGCAAAGGCGGCGGCGCGCTCCCAGGAGCCGGAGATCGCCTCGAAGCTCAGCATGCCGACCATCAGCGCGTAGACATAGCCCACGATCAGCCCCAGCAGCACCGCCGAGACCGACAGCATCCCCTTGGTGAAGAACTTGAGCCCCAGGGTGACCACGATCACCACCAGCGCGGCGGACCAGTTCAGCAGAGAGCCATATTCCGGCGTGCCGATCGCAGGCACACCGCCTGCGGCGTACTGGATGCCGACCTTGACCAGTGCCAGACCGATCATGGTGACCACGAGGCCAGTGACCAGCGGCGGCAGGGCAAAGCGGATCTTGCCGATCACCGTCCCCAGAAGGCCGTGGAAGATACCGCCGACGATGACGCCGGTGAACAGGGCGGCGAGACCATCAACGCCCTTGCCCGCAACCAGCGGGATCATGATTGGCAGGAAAGCAAACGACGTGCCCTGAACAATCGGCAGCGCCGAGCCGATCGGCCCCAGGGTGAGGGTCTGCAACAGGGTGGCGATACCGGCGAACAGCATCGACATCTGGATCAGGTAGAGCAGTTCCGGAAAATCCGGCGAGTTGGAGCCAAAGCCGAAACCGGCCGCGCCCGCCACGATGATCGCCGGTGTCACGTTCGAGACGAACATAGCGAGCACGTGCTGGATTCCCAGCGGAATCGCCTTGTGCAAAGGGGGGGTGTAATTGGGATCGCGCAGCTGTTCTGGCGTCCCGATGGAAGTATCGGCCATGGGGGTCTCCTGTCGGTCATGGGGATCTTGCCGCTTCTTGTTTTTATGGCGGCTTCGGTTTGTGTGGTCAGGCCGAGGACCTCAGCCTGAAACCACCGTAAAGGGGTCCTCGAACCAGTGTTCCTCCAGGTTCGGGGTATCGCCGATGCGGTCGACGACGATGTATTGGCCGGGGGCACCCAGCGGGGCCAGAACCCCGTGCCAGGTGCCCCGGCGCAGGTTGATCGACTGGCCCGGCTGGCTGATGAAGGCCTGCGGATTGACCGGGACGCCATCCGCGTCCTCGGCCACCACCACCAGCATCGGCACGCCGCTGACCGGCACGAAGGCCTGGCTGCCTTCCGGGTGCCGCTCCACCATGTCGAGCGTATAGGGCAGCTGCCGGGCCTTGGCGTCGAACAGGCTGATGCCCGCCCGCCCGCCGGGGCCAAAGTCGAGCGTTGCGCGGTCGTGGTGACGACCGCACATGCCCTGGTTGATGATCTTGTCCGGCGCGCCGGTGACCTCGATCACATCGCCAAAAGGCGCAAACGCCGCCGCTGTCAGCGGCGCTGCGATCAGCTCACGGCTCATGGCAGCAGGTCCTGCAGGCGGAACTGGGCGATACGCTCCACCTGGCGGCAGGCCTCGTCGAACTCGGTCGCGCGGTCGTTGCCGATGCGGCGATCGAAGGCCTCCATGATCGAGGCCTTGGTGTGGTCGCGCACCGCGATGATGAAGGGAAAGCCGTGCTTCTCCACATATTCGGTGTTGAGCCGGGTGAAAGTCTCGCGCTCCTCATCCGTCAGCATATCCAGGCCGGCGCTGGACTGTTCCGCGGTGCTCTCGGCGGTCAGACGGCCTGCGGCGGCCAGCTTGCCCGCCAGATCCGGGTGCGCGGTCAGCACGCCCAGGCGTTCTTCCTCGCTGGCGGTGCGGAAGATCCGGCACAGCGCGTTGTGGACACCTGCGGCGCAGTCATGCGCGGGACCCAGCTCCAGATCAAAGGCACGGTCGGCGATCCAGGGCGAATGCTCGAAGATCGAGCCGAACTTCGCCACGAATTCGTCCCGTGCCATCCGGCTGGGGCGCAAGCGCGTCTGCGGCGGATGGATCGCCGCCCAATGCTCGGCAATGTCGATGCGGCGCGGGCACCAGACGCCCTCGAACCCCTGGATATAGTCGATGAAGCGCTTCAGCCCGGCGATCTTGCCCGGACGCCCCACCAGGCGGCAGTGCAGGCCGATGGTCATCATCTTCGGCGCTCCGGCCTCGCCCTCGGCATAGATCACGTCGAACGCATCCTTCAGGTACTGGAAGAAATGCTCGCCCGTGATCCAGCCCGGCGAATTGGCAAAGCGCATGTCATTGGCTTCCAGCGTGTAGGGGATGATCAGCTGATCGCGCCCGTTCACGTCCAGCCAGTAGGGCAGATCGTCGTCGTAAGTGTCCGAGATGTAGTCAAACCCGCCCTCTTCGGCGACAAGGCGCACGGTGTTGGCGCTGCAGCGGCCGGTGTACCAGCCGCGCGGGCGCTCACCCACGACCTCGGTGTGCAGGCGCACGGCCTCGGCGATGGCAGCGCGCTCCTCTTCCTCGGGCATGTCCTTGTGCTCGACCCATTTCAGACCGTGCGAGGCAATCTCCCAATCGGCGTCCTTCATCGCCTGCACCTGCTCGGGTGAGCGCGCAAGGGCGGTGGCAACACCGTAGATGGTCACCGGGATGCCCGCGCCGGTGAACAGCCGGTGCAGCCGCCAGAATCCGGCACGGCTGCCGTATTCATAGATCGATTCCATGTTCCAGTGGCGCTGGCCCGGCCATTGGGCCGCACCGGGGATGTCGGACAAAAACGCCTCGGATGCGGCGTCCCCGTGCAGAACACAGTTTTCACCGCCTTCTTCGTAGTTGAGGACAAATTGCACGGCGGCCTTGGCCCCGTTGGGCCACTGCGGATCGGGTGCGGATGCACCGTAACCGCGCAAATCACGAGGGTATCGCGTCACGTCAGGTCTCCTGTCTTTTTCCTAGTTATAGAACAAAATAATCGCTCCGGGCTTTCAGTAAATTTTTGAAAGAACTTTTTGGCCTTTCCTTCTGTATGGTCCGCCCCGGACGGCGCATATTTGACCAAACTTCATGACTAAGGAGGCTGGCATGGCCGGATTTCTGACCACCCATGTTCTGGACACCGCCCGCGGCTGCCCGGCAGAAGGGCTGAAAATCGATCTCTACCGGATCGAAGGCACTGAGCGCACCCATCTGCGCAGCCTGACCACCAATGACGACGGCCGCACCGACGAGCAGATCCTGCCCGCCGCCGAATTCGCCACCGGCACCTATGAGCTGGTGTTCCATGCAGGCGATTACCTGCGCGCCACCGGCCAGGCCGGGGCCGATCCGCTGTTCCTTGACGAAGTGCCGCTGCGCTTTGGCATCAGCGAGGCGGACAGCCACTATCACGTGCCGCTGCTGCTGTCGCCCTACGGCTATTCCACCTACCGCGGCAGCTGAACCAACTCTTCCAACATCGCTCTCCTCCCGCTTGGCTCTGGCCGGCGGTTCCCGCCCTGGGCAACCGGGGCGGGCTTTTTATTCCTGCGGCAGCGATGCCTGGATGTGATCCACCATGAAGTCCATGAACAAACGGACCTTCGGGTCCTGGTGGCGGCGGTGGACGTAAAGGCAGGCCATCTGGATCGGCACCGGCGGCTCCTGCTCCAGTACCGGCACCAGCCGGCCCGAGGCCAGGTGCTCGGAGATCTCGAAGACCGGCTTCAGGATGATCCCGTGCCCCTCCAGCGCCCAGCTTGTCAGCACATCGCCATGGTCCGATTCGAACGGGCCCGTCACCGTCACCCGCTTGACCCCGTCCCCGCTGCGCAGCGGCCACTGGAACTCCGGCGCGCCGGGATAGCGCAGATTGAGACAGTCATGCGCATCCGTCTTCAGCTCGTCGCTGTTTTTCGGCTGGCCGCGCTTGCGGATATACTCCGGCGAGGCACACAGCACCCGCGGGCAATCGGCGATCTTGCGGATGCGCAGGTTTGAATCTTCGGGCACGCCGAGGAAAAAAGAGGCATCCAGCCCCTCGGCCGCCAAATCCAGCTTGCGGTCCGACAGCCGCAACCGGATCGAAATCAGCGGATAGGCTTCCTTGAACTTCGGCACCGCCGGCGCAATCAGCCGCCGCCCCAGCCCCAGGGGGGCGGCCACATACAGCGTGCCACGCGGCGTCTGGGTGACGCTGCTGATGTCGGCCTCTGCCTCGTCCACCGCCTCCAGGATCTTGACCGCACCGCGGTAGAACAGGTTGCCCTGCTCGGTCGGGTTCAAAAGCCGCGTTGTGCGCTGGAACAGACGCACGTTCAGGTGCTCCTCCAGCTGCGAAATCCGCGAGGACGCCACCGCTGCCGAGATCCGCATGTCGCGCGCAGCGGCCGACATGTTGCCAAGTTCATAGACCCGGACAAAGGTGCGGATGTTGTCGAGATAAGCCATGCGGATATTCTTCGAGTTATTTTGAAACAGCTTGGACTTTTTACCTAATACATGAAAATAGCGGCATGCTCTAGTGTCCTTGCCAAAGCTTATGAGGAGAGAACAATGGAAGAGCTTGTGATCATGTGGGACTGGCTGGGCTTTGCGGTCCGCTGGCTTCACGTCATCACCGCCATTGCCTGGATCGGGTCGTCTTTCTACTTTGTCGCGCTGGATCTCGGCTTGCGGAAGGTTCCGCACCTGCCGGTCGGCGCGCATGGCGAGGAATGGCAGGTCCACGGCGGCGGTTTCTATCACATCCAGAAATACCTGGTTGCGCCGGAAAACATGCCGGAGCACCTGACCTGGTTCAAATGGGAAAGCTACGCCACATGGCTGTCGGGGGCAGGGCTTCTGATGATCGTCTATTGGGCCGGCGGCGAGCTGTACCTGATCGATTCCAGCAAGGCGGATCTCGCCCTGTGGCAGGGTATCCTCATCTCCGGCGCATCGCTCAGCATCGGCTGGCTGGTCTATGATTTCCTGTGCAAATCGCCCCTGGGGGAAAAGCCGACGGTGCTGATGGTGCTGCTGTTCGTGCTGCTGGTCGCCATGGGCTGGGGCTACAACCAGATCTTTACCGGCCGCGCGGTGATGCTGCACCTGGGTGCTTTTACGGCTACCATCATGACGGCAAACGTGTTTTTCATCATCATGCCGAACCAGCGTATCGTGGTGAAGGACCTGCAGGAAGGCCGCACCCCGGATGCCAAGTACGGCAAGATCGCCAAGCTGCGCTCGACCCACAACAACTACCTGACGCTGCCGGTGGTGTTCCTGATGCTGTCCAACCACTACCCGCTGGCCTTCGCCACCGAGTACAACTGGCTGATCGCGGCGCTGGTGTTCCTGATGGGCGTGACCATCCGCCACTACTTCAACAGCAACCACGCGGGCACCTCCAACCCGACCTGGACCTGGCCGGTAACCGCGATCCTGTTCATCGGCATCATGGCCCTCAGCCAGGCGCCGCTGCAGCAGGACAGCTACGAAGAGTCCGAGGCGCGGGAGCTGACCCGGAGCGAACAGGTCTTTGCCAGCAACCAGCATTTCGAGGACGTGATGAACGTCGTGCCCGGCCGCTGCGCCATGTGCCACGCGCGCGAGCCCTATTACGACGGCATCCGCCGCGCGCCCAAGAACGTGCTGCTGGAAACCCCGGCCGACGTGGCGAAATACGCCAAGGAGATCTACCTCCAGGCCGGTGCCACCGTGGCCATGCCCCCCGCAAACGTGACCCACATGGAGGAGGACGAGCGCGCGCTGATCCGCCGCTGGTACGCCAGCGCCTCCAAGGATCTGCCGTTTGCGCTTGCCGCGAACTGACGCAACCGCAGAACACGCCAATTCAGAACCCCGCCTGCACGGCGGGGTTTTCTTTGTGCGTCCGCCGAGCGCGCCGTTTCTGGTCAGCAGCCCGACACAAGCAATCTTCGGCAAAATATGCTAGTGTTTCAAAAGGAAGCGCGCCGTTGCCTCGGTTGCCTCACGCTCCGGACGGCGCGGGTCGCCACGCCCTGCTCCTGCCAGATGGCCATGCCCGCGGCAGCGGCCTCGCCGGGACCGGGGCAGACGAAGGAGGTCGCAAATGTACACAAAGACAATCGCAATCGGGTTCGCCCTCTGCGCCACCCTTGCCGCTTGCGGCGATACCACCGGCGAGCAGCTGGTCTATGGCGCAGGTGCTGGTGCCGCCGGGGCGGCCATTCTTGACGGCAATGTCGCCGCAGGCGCAGCTGTCGGGGCCGCCGCCAACGTGATCTATTGCAAGGAAAACCCGGGCCGCTGCTGATGCGTTCAGCACGGGCTGCACCCGCCAGCGCGGACGGCCGTGATGGGGTCTAGGTGCCAGCCTCGATCCGACGGAACGCGGCCATGCCGTGCTTGACCGCGTAATCCACGAACAGCCGGATCTTGGGATCCTGCAATTTACGATGCGGATAGAGACAACCGAACACCGTCGGCTCCGGCGGGGTGTCGGGCAGGATCTCCACCAACGCGCCGCTGCGCAGGTGCTGCGCCACGTCGAACCGCGGCTTGTTGACGATCCCGTGCCCGTCCAGCGCCCAGGCGGTCAGCACATCGCTGTCGTCGGCATCAAAACGGCCTGCGACCTCCAGCTTGCGCGGGCCGTCCGCAGTCATCAGCGTCCAGAAATATTCCGGAGAGCGCGGATAGCGCAGCAGCAGGCAGTTGTGACCGCTCAACAGATCCTCGGGCGTCTGCGGCGTGCCGTGGCGGTCAAGATAGCTCGGCGCGGCACACAGCACACGGCTGCAATCGGCGATCTTGCGCATCTTCAACGTGGAATCATGCGGCGTGCCGATGAAGAACGCCACATCCAACCCATCCGCCAGGATGTCCACCTTGCGGTCGGACATCCGCATGCGGATCTCGGTGGCGGGGTAGGCCTCGGCGAATCCGGGCACCAAGGGCGCGATGATGCGGCGTCCCACGCCCAAGGGCGCGGTCACCCGGATCACCCCGCGCGGCGCCTCGGAGAAATGCGCCACCACCGTCTCGGCCTCCTCGATTGATTCGAGCACCTTCTTGGCCTCGCCGTAAAACAGCTGCCCCACCTCTGTCGGGGTCAGCGATCGTGTGGTACGATTGAACAGGCGCACGCCCAGATGTTTTTCCAACTCCTTGATGCGCTTGCTCGCGACCGCGGGCGTCAGCCGCAGATCCCGCCCGCCAGAGGTGATGCTGCCCAGTTCGACGACCCGGACAAAAACGCGCAGAGATTCGAGATACGACATAGATAACAGTCCTTTGCGGGGCTTTTTGACGGCGGTACGGGAAATCCGCATTGCGCGGACACCGCCGCTGATACAGCCTGTTCCGACAGGCTTTAGCCTAAACATTTTCAACAGGGTGTTGAAAGCCTTTCGCGAATGCAGCCGTTAACCGTGGCAGTCGGAAAGTGTAAAAATGCAGCAACGCAGATCATGCTGTCTAGCGACGACTTTGGAGGCCAGATGGAACATCAAAACGACATTCGCCTAGTGCTGAACGGGCGGGAGGTTGCGGTCAAGGACGTGAAGGCGACCACGACCCTGTTGGATTTCCTACGGCTGGAGCAGCGACTGACCGGCACCAAGGAAGGCTGTGCCGAAGGCGATTGCGGTGCCTGCACCGTGCTGGTGGGCCGTCTGCAGGACGGCGCGCTGCGGTTTGAAACGGTCAATGCCTGCATCCGCTTCCTCGCCTCGCTGAACGGCTGCCACGTGATCACGGTCGAACACCTCTCCGGCCCCAAGGGCCGACTGCACCCGGTGCAGCAGGCGATGGTCGATTACCACGGCAGCCAGTGCGGCTTCTGCACACCCGGCTTCGTGATGTCGCTTTACGCGCTGTGGATGCAGACCCCGCAGCCGACTGAGGCACAGGTCGAAACCGCCGTGCAGGGCAACCTCTGCCGCTGCACCGGCTACGAGCCGATCGTGAAGGCCGCACTTGCGGTGAACCAGTATGGCACGCCCGCCAACGACTACCTCAACACCGAGCGTGCGGCGCTGACAGCACAGCTGGAGGCGATCCAGCCCAGGACCCGCGTCGTCACCGGCCCCGAGGACGACCGCGCCATCCTGCCGCTGGACGTGACGGATCTGGCCGAGGTTCTGGCCGAAAACCCCAAGGCCACCATCGTCGCAGGCTCCACCGACGTGGGCCTGTGGGTCACCAAGTTCATGAAGCCGATCTCGCCGGTGGTCTTCGTCTCCCACCTTGAGGAGCTGAAGGCAATCGACCTGACTGACGAGGCACTGACCATCGGCGCCGGTGTCACCTACACCGAAAGCGAGGCCGCCATCCGCGAGGCCTTCCCGCACCTGGTTGAATACTGGGACCGCATCGCCGGCTGGCAGGTGCGCAACATGGGCACCATCGGCGGCAACATCGCCAACGGCTCGCCCATCGGGGACACCCCGCCGGTGCTGATCGCGCTGGGGGCCGAGGTGACGCTGCAGAAGAAAGACGGCGCGCGCACGCTGCCGCTGGAAGATTTCTTCATCGACTACGGCAAGCAGGACCGCGAACCGGGCGATTTCGTCGCCTCGATCCGCATCCCGCGCCCGGCGAAGGGCCAGATTGACGCCGCCTACAAGATCTCCAAGCGCCGGGACGAGGATATTTCCTCGGTCGCGGCAGGGATCAGCGTGACGGTTGCCGATGGCACCATCACCGCCGCACGCATTGCCTTTGGCGGCATGGCGGCCACCCCGAAACGCGCCGCGGGCGCCGAGGCGGCGCTGGTCGGCCAGCCCTGGGGCGAAGCCGCGTTCGACGCCGCCGCCGAAGCCGTGAAGCAGGATTTCACCCCGCTCAGCGACTGGCGCGCCTCGGCCGAGTACCGCAGCCTGACTGCCAGCAACCTGCTGCGCCGCTTCTACCTGGAAAACGATGCGGACAAGCCCGGCGCCGTCCGGCTGGCCGTCGCCTGAGGAGAAATTGCGATGAAAGACCATCAGACCATCAGCGGCGCCGTGCATCAGGACCGCCAGCACGACAGCGCCATCAAGCACGTCACCGGCCGCGCCGAATACACCGACGACATCGCCGAACCCGTCGGCACGTTGCACGCTTACCTGGGCGTCTCGACCGTGGCCCACGCCCGGATCAAGGGCATCGACCTGTCTGCCGTGCGCGCCGCCCCCGGTGTGGTGGATGTGCTGACCGCCGAGGATGTGCCCGGCGTCAACGACATCAGCCCCACCGGCAAGCAGGATGAGCCGGTGTTCCCGACTGAGAAGGTCGAATTCCACGGCCAGCCGCTGTTCGCGGTGATCGCCGAAACCCGCGACGCTGCCCGCCGTGCCGCCGAACTGGCGAACGTCGATTACGAAGTGCTGCCGCACGCGCTGGACCCGGTCGAGGCGCAGGAGGCAGGCTATCCGATGGTCACCGACCCGCTGAAGCTGGAGCGCGGCGACGTCGAGGTCGGCCGGAAGGCCGCTGCCCACCGTATCCAGGCCCGGATGAGTATCGGCGGCCAGGACCACATGTATCTGGAAGGCCACATTGCCTTTGCCCTCCCCGGCGAGGACGAGGATGTGATCGTCAACTGCTCCACCCAGCACCCCAGCGAGGCGCAGCACATGGTGGCGCATGTCCTGGGTGTGCCCAACAACGCCGTGACCGTCAACGTGCGCCGCATGGGCGGCGGCTTCGGCGGCAAGGAAAGCCAGATGAACCTGTTCTGCGCGGTGGCCGCAATCGCCGCGAAGAAACTGAACCGCCCGGTCAAGATCCGTCCCGACCGCGATCAGGACATGACCGCCACCGGCAAGCGCCACGATTTCGTGGTGGATTACGATGTCGCCTTTGATGACGAAGGCCGCATCCAGGCGGTCGAGGGCGGCTTTGCCGCGCGTTGTGGCTATTCCTCCGACCTGTCCGGGCCAGTGACCGACCGCGCGCTGTTCCACGCCGACAACGCCTATTTCTACCCCAACGTGCTGCTGAAAAGCCGCCCGATGAAGACGAATACCGTCTCCAACACCGCGTTCCGCGGTTTTGGCGGCCCCCAAGGCGTGATCGTCGCCGAGCGGATGATCGAAGAGATTGCCTATGCCCTCGGCAAGGATCCTCTGGATGTGCGCAAGGCGAATTTCTACGGCGAGGAAGGCCGCGACCTCACCCCCTACCACCAGAAGGTGGAGGACAACATCCTCGACCGTCTGGTCGGCGAGCTGGAGGAAAGCGCCGAGTACCGCAAGCGCCGCGAAGAGATCATCGCCTTCAACAAGGATTCGAAGATCATCAAGAAGGGCATCGCCCTGACCCCGGTGAAATTCGGCATCTCCTTCACCGCGACCTGGTACAATCAGGCGGGGGCGCTGATCCACGTCTACAACGACGGTTCGATCCACCTGAACCACGGCGGCACCGAGATGGGGCAGGGCCTCAACACCAAGGTGGCGCAGGTGGTGGCCGATGCCTTCCAGGTTGATTTCGAGCGCATCAAGATCACCAAGACCACGACCGAGAAAGTGCCGAACACCTCCGCCACCGCGGCTTCGTCCGGCTCGGACCTGAACGGCATGGCCGCCCTCGACGCGGCAGAACAGATCGTCGCCCGGCTGACCACATTCGCAGCCGAGAAATACGGCGTGCCGGAGGCCGAGGTCGAATTCCTGCCCAACCGTGTGCGCATCGGTGGCGAGGTCGTCACCTTCGACGCGCTGGTGAAGGAAGCCTACATGGCCCGCGTCCACCTGTCGGCGGCGGGCTTCTACAAGACCCCGAAAATCCACTGGGACCGCGCCGCGGGCAAGGGTCGGCCGTTCTTCTACTACGCCTATGGCGCCGCCTGCTCAGAGGTGTCGGTGGACACGCTCACCGGCGAATACCGGGTCGAGCGCACCGACATCCTGCATGACGTGGGCCGCTCGCTGAACCCGATCCTGGACAAGGGCCAGGTCGAGGGCGCCTTCATCCAGGGCATGGGCTGGCTCACCACCGAGGAACTGTGGTGGGACAAGGAGGGCCGCCTGCGCACCCACGCGCCGTCGACCTACAAGATCCCGCTGGCCTCCGACCGGCCGCGCATCTTCAACACCCGGCTGGCCGAATGGTCCGTCAACAAGGAGCGCACCATCAAGCGGTCCAAGGCCGTGGGCGAGCCGCCCTTCATGCTGGGGATCTCGGTGTTCGAGGCGCTGTCGATGGCGGTGGCCAGCACCGCGGATTACAAGCATTGCCCCCGCCTCGATGCGCCCGCCACGCCCGAACGCGTGCTGATGGCGATCGAATCCCTCAAGGGGCAGGGCTGAGCCATGCACCGCCGCGCCACCCTTCACGACTTCCTGTCCAGCCACAAACATGTGGTGCAGGTGCGCCTCAGCCGCGTGCGGGGGTCTTCCCCGCGCGAGGCCGGCACCAGCATGTATGTGGCGGCGGAGGGCCTGTGGGGCACCATCGGCGGCGGCCAGCTGGAATACATCGCCATCGACCACGCCCGGCGGATGCTGCAGACACATGTCATCAGCGACACGCTGGACGTGCCATTGGGGCCGGAAATCGGCCAGTGCTGCGGCGGACGGGTGGAAATGAGGCTGGCGCAGATGCGCCAGGCTGACCGCGACAGCGCCCTCGCCGAGGAACAGGCGGCGCAGGCCGCCCTGCCGCATGTCTACGTGATGGGCGCAGGCCACGTTGGCCGCGCGCTGGCGGATCTGTTCCAGCACCTGCCGGTGCGCTGCATCCTGATCGACCAGCGTGCCGAGGAGCTGGCCCTGTGCAACGCGGATGTGGAGATCCGCCAAAGCGCCATTCCCGAGATCGACATCGCCACCGCCCCTACGGGCAGCGCCTTTGTCGTCCTCACCCACGATCACGCGCTCGACTTCCTGCTTGCCTCCGCTGCCCTGCAGCGCGGCGATGCGGGCTATGTCGGGCTGATCGGATCGGCCACCAAGCGGGAGAAATTCCGCCGCTGGTGCCGGGACCATTGCGACGGTCTGGCAACTGACCGTCTCATCTGCCCCATCGGGGCAAGCGGTAGCCGCGACAAGCGGCCCAGCGTCATCGCGGCCTTCGTGGCTGCAGAGGTGATCGCTGATCTGACCTATGAACCTGCCGCGTCCGCTCCATCACGGAGCATTGACCTGCCCAAATCGGGCAGCCAACCGGACGCAGGGGGAGACACGGCTGAGGAAATCAGCCGCTAAGGACTGCGTCCTCTTTGACAGGAGGAGGCCGCCATGACCACAGGGCGGAGCTACAGCTACAATTTCTTTGCGCGGAATGACTTCAGTGCATTCTGGGCCTTGTTCACCGACAACCTGATCAACCTGATCGTGCTCTCGGGCATCTGCCAGTTCGTGTTCCAGATGCCTGCGGACATTGTCTTTGGCCGCATCGTGCCGGGCGCGGCGGTGGCCATTCTGGCGGGCATCGCGGTCTACACCTGGATGGCCAAGCACGTGGCCGAGAAACAGGGCCGCGACGTGACCGCGTTGCCCTACGGCATCTCGACCCCGGTGATGTTCGTCTATCTGTTCGGCGTGATCGGCCCGATCTACTGGTCCACCAATGACGCCATGCTGGCCTGGCAGGTGGGCATCGGCGCGGGCTTCATGGGCGGCATCGTCGCCGCGATGGGCGCCATCGTCGGCCCCTGGCTCAAGCGAGTGACCCCGCGCGCGGGCATGCTCGGCACGCTCTGCGGTATTGCGCTGGTGTTCATCGGCACCGTGCCGCTGGCCACGATCTTCGAGAACCCCTTCATCGGCTTTGCCTCGATGATCATCATCCTCTGGGGTCTGGTCGGCCGCCACCGGCTGCCGTTCAACATCCCGGCTGGCCTTCTGGCGCTGATCGTCGGCACCGTAGTGGCGCTTGGCATGGGCGAGGCCTCGGTCTCCTTCGACGGCGTTGGCGTCTACCTGCCGATCCCCTACTTCGGCGACCTGATCGCGGGCATCCAGCATCTGTTCGCCAACCCTGAGCTGTTCCTGGTGCTGGTGCCGGTGCAGATCTACAACTTCATCGAGACGATGAACAACGTCGAAAGCGCTGAAGCGGCAGGCGACCATTACCCGGTCGGCCTCTGCCAGGTGACCGACGGCGTCGGCACCATGATCGGCGCGGTCTTCGGCTCGCCCTTCCCGACCACAGCCTATATCGGCCACCCGGCCTACAAGCGCATGGGCGCGCGTTCCGGCTACATCATCGGCGTCGGCCTGGTGATCCCCTTTGCCGCCTTCTTTGGCCTCTTGGCCTTCCTCAACAACCTGATCCCCGTGGCCGCCGCCGCGCCGGTGCTGGTGTTCGTCGCCCTCAGCCTCGTGACCAATACCGCGCATTCGGTGAAGACCGACCACATCGCCGCCGTCACCATCGCGATGATGCCGCATGTCTCGGCCTTCCTGGTGATCAAATGGGGCGCGCTGGCCGGAGCCCTGGGCGCATTGGGCGCCACCGGCATGGCACAGCTGGGCGATCCTGAGCTGACCGCAGCGCTGTTGCAGCAGGGGGCGCATTACGAAGGCCATCTGGCGCTCAGCCAGGGCGCGATCCTGACCGGGCTGATCTGGGGCGCCATCGTCGCCAGCGTCATCGACGGCGACTTCCGCAACGCGGGCGGCTTTGCCCTGGCGGCGGCGCTGATGTCGCTGGTCGGCGTGATCCACTCCGCCAGCCTGCACTGGCCCGAGTTCAGCGGCATCGCGCTCGGCTACCTGATCGCGGCGGGTTTCCTGTTCATCTACCCGATCTTCCACAAGGCGGAAGAGCGCACGCAGGACGACACACAGCCCCGCGCGCCGCATCTTCCGGCGGGCGAATAACCCCTCATGACACAGGGTCGGGGGCCCCGCGCCCCCGACCCGAAACCCAAGGACATCAAGGACATGACACCAAAACAGACGCTGCTACGCGGGCGAGTGCTGGATTTTTCCGCCGAACCGCAGGACCCCGAGGACACCGGCGCCTATGACTACATCGAGGACGGCGCGCTGCTGGTTGCAGACGGCATGATCCTGGCCAAGGGCAGCTATGGCGAGCTGGCCCGGCAGGCCCCGCAGGCCGAGGTGATCGACCACCGCCCCCATATCCTGATGGCCGGCTTCATCGACACCCACCTGCATTTCCCGCAGGTGCAGGTCACCGCCAGCTGGGGTTCGCAGCTCCTGGACTGGCTCAACAATTACACCTTCCCGGAAGAAACCCGCTTTGCCGATGGCGCGCACAGCGCCGAGATGGCCGGGCACTTCATGGACCTGCTGACGGCCCATGGCACCACCACCGCGGTGGCCTACTGCTCGGTCCACAAGGCCTCGGCCGAGGCCTATTTCGACGCCGCCGCCGCGCGCGACATGCGGATGATCGGCGGCAAGGTGATGATGGACCGCAACGCCCCCGACGGCCTGCTGGACACACCGGTCAGCGGCTATGACGACAGCAAGGCGCTGATCGCCCGATACCACGGCCGGGGCCGCGGGATGTATGCGATCACGCCGCGCTTCGCGATCACCTCGACCCCGGCGCAGCTCGAGATGGCGGGCGCGCTGGTGCAGGAACACCCCGAGTGCTACGTGCAGACCCATCTGTCTGAAAACCATGACGAAATCGCCTACACGGCAGAGCTTTACCCGCAGGCGCGCGACTATCTGGATGTCTACCAGTCGAACGGCCTGCTGACCGAAAAGATGCTCTTGGGCCATTCGATCCACCTGCAGCCGCGCGAGATCGATGCGCTGGCGGAGACCGGCGCCAAGCCGGTGTTCTGTCCGACCTCGAACCTGTTCCTGGGCAGCGGGCTGTTCGATGATGCGGGCCTGCGCGACCGTGGCATCACCAATGCCATCGCCACCGACATCGGCGCCGGCACCAGCTATTCGATGCTGCAGACCCTGAACGAGGGCTACAAGATCCTGCAATTGCAGAACCAGAAACTGCACCCTTTGCGCGCCTTCCACTGGATCACCCGCGGCAACGCCCAGGCCTTGGGGCTGGAGGACAAGATCGGCACGCTGGAAGCCGGGACCGAAGCCGACATCGTGGTGCTGGACGCTCGCGCCACCCCGGCGATGGACCTGCGCATGCAGCGCGCCGAGACCCTGTCCGAGGAGCTGTTCGTTCTGCAAATGCTCGGCGACGACCGCGCCATCGCACAGACCTACGTGGCAGGGAAACCCATGAAGCCGGTTTCTTGATCACCGAAAACGCAACCGGCAGCCGCTGTAACAAGCGGCTGCCATGCTTGCCTGAGTACAGGTATTCCTTGCTGGCTTCACACCAACGCAACTGCCACCTGCGCAGACCAGCAGGCGGCAGTCATCAGTTTAGGATCTTGTCTGCATTCCTTGCTCTACGGGCTGCAGACAAGAGATCACGCAGTGGCCACTGCTCGCGCTTCGCGCTTTTCATCCCGCGCAAAGAAGATCAGGTAGAACACCGGCGCAGCGACTAGGGTCAGCACGGTGGCAAAGGCGAGGCCGCCCATGATCGTGATGGCCATGGAGACAAAGAAAGCATCCGTCAGCAGCGGCGCCATGCCAAGAATGGTGGTCACTGCGGCCAGCATAACGGGGCGCAAGCGCGAGACCGACGCCTCGACAATGGCCTCCCGCAGCGGCTTGCCGGTTTCACGCACCAGGTCGATCTCCTCGACCAGTACGATGCCGTTCTTGATCAGCATGCCTGACAGGCTGAGCAGGCCAAGAAGCGCTGTGAAGGTGAAGGGAAAGCCGGTGCCCAAAAGACCAATGACCACGCCGTTCACCGACATCGGCACCAACAGCCAGATGATAATCGGCTGGCGCAGGGCGTTGAACAGCAACACCGAAATCAGAACCATGATCAACAGCGTGACCGGCAACTGTTTGCCAAGGCTTTCGTTTGCATCGCCAGAGCTTTCGTGTTCACCGCCCCATTCCATCATGTAGCCCGGCGGGATCTCCATTGCCTCGATGGCGCCCTTCACCTCGGCAAAGACCGTTGCGGCGGTCATATCCGGTGGAATGTCGGCCCCGACCGTCAGGGTTGGGACCCGGTCGCGGCGGTGGACGAGGGTATTTTCGACCACCACGTCAATTCCGTCGATCATCTGTTCCAGCGGGACAGTGCTGCCCGACGACGCGGAGAACACGACTTGATCGTAGATGTTGTAGGTCTGTTCAGGCGCGCGACGTACCACGATCGGGATCTGCCGGTCACGCTCACGGAAGACGCCCATCTGTAAGCCGTCGGTCGAAAACTGCAGCGCATCCGCGATGTTTTCCCGGGTGACACCGGCGGTCTGCGCGCGGTCGGTCGCGTAGATCGGCTTCAGCGCGACCTCCTGCTCGCGCCAGTCATGTCGCGGCATCAGGATATTGGGAGAGGCGGCTTCAAGCCGTTCGATGGCTTCACGACCCAGTTCGCGCAACACCTTGGGATCCGGACCGGAAAACCGTACCTGGATCGGGTCACCGCCGCCCGGACCGAAGACAAGCCGCTTGGTGCGGAATTCGCCCTCGGGGAACTGCGCCTGACCAAAGGCTTCCAGCTCCGCCTGAAGTGGCGGGATCGCGTCCAGGGTCTCGGTGCGAATGATCAAATGACCATAGCTGGGATTGGGTTTCTCGGCCGAATAGGTCAACATGAAGCGCGTGGCGCCCTGGCCCGCGAAGGAGGCGACCGAGACCACATCGTCCCGCTCGGCCAGCCAATCTTCAAAGACTTTCAAATGCGCGCTGGTTGTCTGGATCGATGTCCCTTGCGGCAACTTGTAGTGGACGAAGAACAGCGGCGTGTTGGAGTCCGGGAAGAACTGCTGCCGGACCTGGCCAAAGCCGATGAAACAGACCACGGTGATGCCCGCAAGCCCGGCAACCACCAGCCAGCGCAGCTTCAACGATGCGCGCAGTACGGCCCCATAGGCGCGAAACAGCAGCCCGCCATAGGCGTCCATGCCGCCCTCCGCCCCTTGTTTGAAGAAGTAATGCCCCAGCAGCGGCGTCGCGGTCAGCGCCAGCAGCCAGCTGAGCAGCAGGGAAATCGCGATGACGGCAAACAGCGAGAACAGGAACTCGCCCGAGGCATCGGGGCTGAGACCGATCCCGGCAAAGGCCATGATGCCGATGACGGTCGCGCCCAGCAGCGGGATTTGCGTTTTGGCTGCTGCCTCGTGAGCCGCTTCGCGGGAGTTTCGGCCGCGCGACATCGCGATCTGCATCCCTTCGGCAACCACAATGGCATTGTCGACCAGCATGCCCATGGCAATGATCAGCGCACCCAGCGAAATCCGCTCCATCTCGATCGAGAAGAGATTCATGAAGAGCAGGGTACCCACAACCGTCAGCAGCAATGTGCTGCCCACCACCACGGCGGCGCGCCAGCCCATGAACAGCGCCAGCACCACCACCACGATGGTCACCGACATCGCCAAATTCACAAGGAAATCGTTGGAGGCCTGCTCGACAACCACGTGTTGTTGATAGATTGGTTTCAGATCAACACCGTAGGGGATCTGTCCGTCCAGTTCCGCCAGCTTGGCATCGACCTTCTTGCCAACTTCCACGATGTTTTCCGAGGAAAGGCCCGCAATGCCAAGCGTGAAGGCTTCGACACCGTCATAGCGAATGATCAGGTCGGGATCGTCGATGCGGCCACGATGAACATCTGCCATGTCGACAACGTTGATGACCTCGCCTTGCCAGCCGATCGCCAGACCCTGGATTGCGCTGACGGAGTCTGAACCTTCGGGTGCGTTCAGCCTTGTGTCCGACGGGCCTGCATCCAGTCGACCTGCGGAGCGAACCGAATTGGCGGTTGCAAGGGCATTGCCGATCGCGTCGATCGGAATGTTCTGGTTCACGGCAATCGCCATTCTGGGTTCGACGAAAATGGCCTCTTGCGGCAGGCCTGCGATCTCAACATCCGCCACCCCGTCTACGGTCAGCAGTTCGCGTCGCAGAAACGTGGCCAGCTCGTGTTTCTCGGCGTCCGTGTAACCTTCGGCGGTCACGGCATAGAACAGGCCAAAGACATCGCCGAAACCATCGTTGACAAAAGGCTGGCTGACACCCTCTGGCAGCTGCCTGGCCGCATCGCGGATTTCCGCACGCAGCTCGGTCCAGATCGCGGGCAGTTCGGTGCCGTCGTAGGTGTCCTGCATTTCGACTTCGATCAGGGAGTGCCCCGGGCGGTTGACCGAAGTGATGCGCTTTACCTGTCCCATCTTCTGAATCGCGGATTCCAGCGGTTCAGAGACTTCCAGGGCCACCTGTTCGCTGCTGGCACCGGGATACTGGGTCGAGATGACGGCGGACTTGATGGTGAAGGCCGGATCTTCGAGCCGCCCAAGGTTGAGAAAGCCCCAGATCCCCCCCAACAACGCGGTCAGCATGATGATCCAAGTGTAGAGCGGCCGATTGATCGACCCGCGTGCAATGTCCATCAGTCTGCCCTCAGTTTCCAAAGCCGGTGAAGCGGCTGACCGACTGGCCATCCTTCAGCGCGCCGCCCCCGGTCAGCACGATTTCCTCGCCGCCGCTGAGACCGTCAGTGATCCGGAAATCACCGTTCTGTGTTGCCTCAACCTGGACCGGGGTCCAGGTGACGGTACCTTCAGAGGCTCCGGTCGGAGAAAACACCATGACGCCCGTGCGACCATCCGTGTCTGCCACAAGGGCGGTGGCCGGTACCCGGATTGCCGCACTCCCTGTGTCGACCCGCACGTTGACGGTTGCTGACGCGCCGGGCAGGATCTGACGGTCGGCGGGTGGATCAAGACGCAGGGTCACCCGGTAGGTTTGGCCGATGCTACTGGCCTCGGCATCGTATTCCAGCATTTCCAGGGGGTATTCGGTCGACTGGCCGGGAAACTGCGCGGAAATCGTCACGACGTCGCTTTTATCGGCCTGCTGAAACAGGATCTCCGGCACGTCGACCTTAATGTGCAGTTCCGACATGTCATGGAGACGCACCACCGGGGTGCCGGCGCTGATCGTGGTGAATTGTTCCACCTCCCGGCGCGAGACAAGGCCGTCAAACGGGGCGTTCAATGTGGCGTGCTCCAGGGCGTATTCGGCATCGCGCAACGCCACCCGGGCAAGACCTGCTTCGGTTTCGGCGTCGTCGATCGATACCTGGCTGACGGTCCCGGTCAGTTTTTCCAGACGCGCCACGGTCCGGTCAGCCTGCTCCTTGCGCAAGCGAGCCTGTTCCAGTTGCAGTTCAAACGGCTCAAGATCCAGCTCGGCGATCAGGTCACCCTTGGCCACCGTTCCTCCCTCGGATACCGGGTACTTCAGTATCTGCCCGCTGACCTGAAAGGCCAGGTCCACTGTCTGTTTGGCGGCGACTTGGCCGAAGAATTGCCGTTCCAGCAAAAGAGCTTGAGACGTGGCTGTCATCAGTTTGACAGGCTTGACGGGCTCCTGGGCCAGGGCTGCGGATGAGAGAAGAAACACTCCCAAGATCAGGGTTAAACTATTCTTCCAAGGCATCTATGTCTCTCTTTCCGGGCGCGGGTACGTCACGCGCAAACTATTTGGTTCGAGGCCGCGTATCATGCATCAGGCCGATCCCCATAACCCGCTTCGGGACGGGGCAGGGGGCTAAACTGTCGGCATCATCAAGACATGATGCCATGGGGAGCACGGTTTCACGTATGCTTGGCGAAATCTTCCCCCGGCTGGCAGACGGCTCCAGCACTGACCGCATGGTGCTTAATCCATGTAAAAAGAAAATCCTGTGAACAAGATCACAATTCCGAGATGCAGCATGGGATCTCGACTGGAATTTGGCGGTGGTGTTGCATGTATTTCGGCGACGTCATGTTTTACGAGGCTCAGGTCGTATGCCGAAATTGGGCATTGTCCGCAATTGATCGTCAATGGCGGACCCGACGTCAGCCTTGAGCGACGCTAGCCCGCGGCCAAGTTTTGCACTCTTGGCCAAGTTTCTCAGTGGCTATAGTTCATACCAAAAACGGCCACCCGGAAGGGCGGCCGCTTGTTTGGAAGGAAGGGTGCGGACCTAGCCGAGCTGCACGCTCAAAGGGTCGTGCGCATAGACCCAAGCCGGATCTTCCGGCTCTTTCAGCCAGGTATTTGCGTTTGAGATGGTCTGCACCTTGGTTGCCCGCTCGCGCCGGGTGTTCTCATAGATGCGGAAGGCGGTGGCGTAATCCGTGGTTCCGGTTTCCACCAGGCTGCGGGTCAGCACAGCGGCGTCCTCGATCGCCATGCAGGCGCCCTGGGCCATATGCGGACGCATCGGGTGGCAGGCATCGCCCAAAAGGCAAAGACGCCCCTGGCTCCAGAGGTTGAGCGGGTCGCGGTTCCAGAACGGCCATTTGGTGACTTCCTCGGTGGCGTCGATCAGCGCGTTGACCATGGGGTGCGAGCCGCCGAAGATCGCCTCCATCTCGTCGCGCGAGCTGTCAACAAAACCGGTGTCATGCTCCCAGCCGTCCACCGGCACGCCGGTGACGTAGTAGTACTCCGACCCGTTGCCCTTGGTTGCATAGGCCATGATGTGGCGCGACTGCTCCCACCACCATTTGACGCAGGGTTCAAAATCCAGGCCGGAGGCGCGCAGCTTGTCCATGTTGACCAGCGCCCGGTGCCCGACCCAGCCGGAGAACCGGGGTTTTTCGACACCGAGCAGTTTCTCGCGGATCACGGAGTTGATGCCGTCCGCGCCGATCACCAGTTTCGCCGAAACCTGCTTGCCATTGGCGAAGGTGAGTAGCACGTCGTCATCGCGTTCCGTGATGTCGGTCAGCCGATGGTCAAAGTGGAGCCGGTGCTGTGGCAATGCGGCGATCTGTTCCGCATGCAGGTCGCCCCGGTGAATAGTAATATAGGGCGCGCCATATTCCTTCTTGGCAAAATCGCCCAACTCGATGCGGGACAGATACTCGCCGGTCAGCCCGTCGCGAGAGTACCAGTAATCCGGGTGCGAGCCGATGGAGGCCAGCCGGTCCTCCAGCCCGATTTTGCGGAACACTTTCATTACGTTGGGGCCAATGTGGATACCCGCGCCAAGGCGGGTGAACTCCGGCGCCTGCTCGAACGTGTGTACCGAGAAGCCCGCTTCATCCAGCAGCGCCATCGCCGCAGCGCCGCCGAGACCCGCGCCGATAACGGCGATGTCCACCTGTTCGATCGAGTGCATGTCAGTTCCTCTCTGTCACAAATTATATTGTTTGTGTGCTAACAAATATTCTGCCGCCGGTCCAGATTAAAGCAATGGGAAAAATGCAAGTTTCAATGCAAACCGCCCTGTTTTCGTGTGAAACAGGGCGGTTGCAGGGGAAGGAATATTTGTTCTTACGCATACAAAGATTGCAACGGGCGTCAATCCCACTGCGGCAGGTCCGGTGCATAACGGGCGCGGACATAGGAGGTGAGTGATTCGATCTGTGTTTCGCTCAGCTCGCCGCCGAAGGCCGGCATGTCGCGCAGATCGTGGCTCATCGGTGCCGTCAACCCGTCGCGGATTACGGTCTTCATCGTTTCGGGCGAGGGTGCGCGCACCGCCGCGGACTGGCCTAGCGGCACATGCGCCGCCGTCACGGTACCGGACAGCGCCGGTTCGTGGCAGGTAGCGCAGGCGCTTTCAAACAGGCGGTGAGTGGCGTCCGGCGCGGCAGGCAGCACCGGGGCAGGGGCGGTTGCCGCAATGCCGCTGATCTGAGACGCCAGATAGATCGCAATGGCGCGGATATCGCCATCCGGCACCGAGGCGAGGCTTTCGACCACATCGGCCATCGGTCCCGACGCCGCGGCGCGCCCCGGCGCGACGCCTTCGCGCAGGTAGCTATAGAGACTGTCGGCGTCCCAGCCGCGCGCGCCTGCGGCCTCTCCTGCCAACGCCGGTGCAAACCATCCTTTGATCATCGCGCCGGACAGCGCTGCCGGGCCGGTCTTTTCTGCCCCCAGCGCGTTGCGCGGCGTGTGGCAGGCGCTGCAATGGCCGACGCTCTCTACCAGGTAGCGGCCGCGGTTCCATTCTTCGGACTGGGCGGGATCGGCGGCAAGTGCCTCCGGGCGGTGGAAGAGCGCATTCCAGACCGCATTGCTGGCGCGAAGGTTTGCCGGGAAGACCATCTGCGCTCTAGGCGCCTCTGCCTGCACCGGCGGCAGGGTCTGCAGATAGCCATAGAGCGCGTACATGTCCTCGCCGCTCATCTTGGCGAAGGATGTATAGGGAAAGGCCGGGTAGAGGTTGTGACCGTCGCGGCTGATCCCCTGGCGCATGGCGCGGTCAAAGGCAGTGAAGCTCCACCCTCCAAGACCGGTGTCCGAATCCGGGGTCAGGTTGGTTGTATAGATGGTGCCAAAAGGCGTTTCCACCGGGCGGCCGCCGGCATTTGGCAGACCGCCGTCTGCAGTGTGGCAGGTGGCGCAGTTGCCGGCGGCAAAAACCTGCGCACCGCGCTCCAGCAGCTCTGCCGAGAAGCTGGCCGCGCCGGGGGCGGCCCCTGCGGGGATCGCGCGGGCCATCGGAAGGGCAACCGCGCCCGCGGTCAGCGCGCCGCCAAGGGCCGCAGCCATCGCCAGCATTCGCGGTTTGCGCCGTTTTCGCGCCGGGGCAGGGGCGGGCAAGGCGGAGGTCCCCATATCGTGCGGAGCAATCCCCAACGCGTCGCGCATCCGCTCCGGGGTAAAGGGCGCCTCGCGCATGCGCACGCCGGTGGCGTCGAAGATCGCGTTGGCGATGGCGGCGGCAGAGGGCACCGCGGCGCTCTCGCCCACGCCCAGTGCCGGTTCATCCGGGCGTTCCATCAGCATGGTTTCGATCTCGGGTACCTCCGGGAAGGTGCTGATCGGATAGGTGGCCCAGCTTTGCGGCGTCACCGTGATCTCGTCAAAGCTGACCTCTTCCTTCAGCACCCGGCCTGCGGTCTGGTTGACGTTGCCATGAATCTGATGGCGCACCCCGTCTGGGTTGATGACCAGACCCTGGTCCTGACCAACAAAGACGCGGGTAAGGGTAACCTCGCCGGTCTCCATGTCGACGGCAACGTCGCAAATCCAGGCTGCAGCCGCGGCCGCAGTGCCGGGAAAGGGGCCGTGGACATAGGTGGCATAGGCAAAGCCGGTGCCATAGGCCATCCGCCCCTCACGGCGCAGACGGGGTTTCTCGCGGGCGTCCCAGCCTGCGGCCTCGGCGGTGCGCCGGATCAGCTCGGCGGCGCGGGGATCGTCAATGTGCTGCAGGCGGAAGGCAACCGGATCCGTGCCTGCCTCATGCGCCATTTCGTCGATGAAGCTTTCGTGGGCGAAAGTGTTGGGCAGGGCTGAGACGCCGCGCATCCAGGCGGCGCGCACGATTGGCGCCATGTCATGCACGGTGATGCGCTTGTGCGGGATACGGTAGGGCGGCACCGTGGTGCGGTCACCCATGTCCGAGGGGCGCGGTTCCGGCGAGACGGCGCCGGTCAGCAGCAGCGCAAGGTTGGGCCCACGGTTCGAGGGATACCAGGTGTCGAGGCTGTAGGCGTGCAGCGCCCCGTCCTTCAGGCCGCCGGAAATGTCCATCAGCTGGGCGGCGCCCTTCGGCTCCCACAGGTGTTCCTGCGACCGGGTCAGCTGCACCCGCACCGGACGGCCCAGAGCGCGCGCCATCAGCAGTGCATCGCCACAGACGTCATCGGCGCAGTTGCGCCCGTAACAACCCGCCGCCTGATAGCGCCGGATCTCGATGTCTTCGGGCGCAAGGCCGGTCAGCGTCGCAAGGTCGCCGCGCAGCATGTGGGGGTTCTGGCTACCGGACCAGACCACCGGCGCGCCGCCGTTCCAGTCGGCCACCGCGCAAGACGGCCCGATGGAGCCGTGCAGATGATAGGGCCAGACATAGGTGCGTGACAGGGTGGTTTCGGACTCGGCCATGCCGCGGTCGAAATGGCCGGTCCGGTCCAGCGCGCGCGGGGTCGAGGGCTGGTTGCGGATCGCATGTCGCAGGTCGCTTAGGTCTGGCGCCGCGGGTGGCTGACGCCACTGCACCGGCAGCGCCTCGGCGATGGCCTGCGCCTGATCGGCGCGCTCTGCAGCAACGCCGAGAAAATCACCCTGCCGCACCACCGCAATGAAACCGGGCATGTGCTGCACGCCGGTCTCGTCCCAGCCGATCAGGCTGGTGCCGATGAAGGGGCCGCTGTCGCGCCCGGTATAGGGCGGGCGGATCACATGGCCATGGATCATGCCGGGCACATCAACGTCGTGGATGTAGGTATGCTGTCCCGTGACCTTGGCAGGCAGATCCTGCCGCGGGGTCTTCTGGCCGACAATGGAGTAATCCGCAGGCGATTTCACCGGGGTGGACAGATCGAGCGGCAGTGACTCTTCACGGCCTTCGAGCAAAGCCTCGTAGGGGACGGCGGTGTCCTTCCAGAGGATCCGGCCTTCGCTCAGCGCCACACCGTCATTTGGTGCGTTCAGCCGCCGGGCACCGCGCCGGGTAAGCTCCTGGCGCAGTTGGGCAGCAGCCGCGCGCAGGGGAACAGCGGTCACCTGGATGGTTTCCGAGGCGATGGTCGGCCCCTGGTCGGGGGTGCGGTTGGTGTCCCCGAGGACGACCTGCACGCGGCTGAGCGGCAGTCCGGCCTCTTCGGCGACGATCTGAGCCAGGGCGGTCTGGATGCCAGTACCCAGATCCACGTGCCCGTTAAAGGCGGTCAGCACGCCACTGCTGTCGAAGGTGACGAAGATTTCGCGCCCGGCCTCCGTCTCGCGGTGGATCGACAGGCTGCCAAAGGGGAGGTCGGTCATGCGGGGTGCGCCTTTGCGGTCTTGGGTACGGGCGCAGTGGCGGGCTGTGCCTTGGCGGCGGCCATCAGCCGCGCCGCGTGCTGCACCGACGCGATGATTTCCTTATGGGTACCGCAGCGACAAAGGTTATGGGTCAATGCTGCCCGGATGCGCGCCGCATCCGGCTGCGGCTCCTGCCTCAGCAGCGCCACTGCACTCATCACCATGCCGTTCAGACAGTAGCCGCATTGCGCGCCTTCCTCAGCCACGAAGCCCGCCTGAACCGGGTGCAGGGCGCCGGTTTCACGATCCGCGAGCCCCTCCAATGTCGTAACTTCGCGACCTCTGACCTGCCCCGCGCGCATGACGCAGGCCCGCGCCGGGGCATCGTCCACCAGAACCGTACAGGCGCCGCACTGGGCCATGCCGCAGCCGTATTTCGGCCCCTTCAGGCCCAATTCGCTGCGCAGGATGTCAAGCAGCGTGCGGTGCGGGTCGACCGACAGGTCGTGCCCCGTGCCATTGACCTGCAGATGCAGTGTTTTTGCCGTCTCCGCCATGCAGAGAGCCTCCCTTGTCGTGTGCAGCATGTCCTGTGGACCGCTGCGCCCTTGGTATTTTTGGGTGTATACAAACAAGTTTTTCGGCGTAGCGCAATGGTCGACCACTGCATTTTCCCGGCATTGGCCCGCCACGTTAAGGGAATGTCTAAAATGTGGGCACGCAAACAGTCTGAAAACGCGAAGAAATCTCTCCGAACAAAGCCCAGACCCTTGTCGCAAGGTTGCCTCCGTGGCGCAGCCATGTAAACGGTGAAGCAGACAGATAACATTGGAGTGCCTGCAAATGCCGCCGCGCCACCACGAAGAGACCTCCGGTAAAACAGCGCAGACCGCGACGGAATACGTGCTGGACGAGCAGGTGGGCTTCTTGCTGCGCAAGGCCTATCAGCGGCACCAGACGATTTTCACGGAGCGGATGATCGGCGGGCTGACAGCGACCCAGTTTTCGATGCTGTTCCGCCTGGTGCAGGTGACGGGCCCAATTTCGCAGAACGCGCTGGGTCGTCTGGTTGCAATGGACGCGGCGACCACCAAGGGCGTGGTCTCGCGGCTGCAAGCCCAGGGGCTGGTGACCACTGAACGCGATACTGAAGACAAGCGCCGCTACATGCTGCGCTCGACTGAGAAGGGCCGCGCCCTCATCCAGGAGGCGCTGCCAGTGGTGATGGGCATCTCGGAAGCGACACTGGCGCCATTGACCAAACGCGAGAGCGAAACGTTCTTGCGGCTGCTGGCAAAGCTCTGCTGACCCTCCGCGCACGGCTGGCGTGCGGCTGAAGTCACAAATAGCATCTGCGAGATTCGGTAATTCGGCCGGGGTTCGACCCTGAGCCCTGTCGCGATTCGCGCCTGCATTCGCGCGGCAGGTTTAGGACGCAATGCGCGTCCAATAATCAGATGTGTCAGCGTAGCTTTCAAGCGTATTTCGCGTCCTCTACTCACCCATGCAACAACTAAACCATTGAAATAATGCAAGTTTGCAAAAGTTGCATTTTTTAAACTTGTTTCTGTACGAACAAAATCCTACACATGAAATAATTCGTACACAAACAGGTGCAGGACATGAAACCCTATCGGATCGGCCAGATCGTCCCCAGTTCCAACATCACGATGGAGACCGAAATCCCGGCGCTGCTGCGGGCGCGGGAGGCCATCGCGCCGGAGCGGTTCACCTTCCACTCCTCGCGGATGCGGATGAAGCATGTGACCAAGGAAGAACTGGCAAAGATGGATGCCGACAGCGACCGCTGTGCGCTGGAACTGTCGGACGCCAAGGTCGACGTGATGGGCTACGCCTGCCTGGTGGCGATCATGTCGATGGGCCACGGCTATCACCGCGTGTCGCAGGAACGCCTGCACGGCGTGACCAAGTCGAATGACGCCGCCGCCCCGGTGGTGACCTCTGCCGGTGCGTTGGTCGAAGGCGTCCAGGCCATCGGCGCCAAGAAAATCGCGGTGGTCGCCCCCTATATGAAGCCACTGACCGAAATGGTGGTGGAATACATCCGCAACGAGGGCATCGAGGTGGTGACTTGGCGCGCACTGGAGATTTCCGACAACCTCGCCGTGGCGGCGCATGACCCGATGAACCTGCCCGGCATCGTGTCCGAAATGGACACCAGCGATGTTGATGCCGTGGTGCTGTCGGCCTGCGTGCAGATGCCCTCGCTGCCGGCGGTGTCCACCGTCGAGGCACAAGTGGGCAAGCCGGTGCTGACCGCGGCCATCGCCACCACATGGCAGATGCTGAAGGCGCTGAAGCTCGACACCCGCGTTCCCGGCGGCGGCACCCTGCTGTCCGGCGCGTATTGAGGGAGGCGCACATGGCACTCGGATACAACGTCCACGCAAATGGCATCCGCCAGCACCTGATCCGCTATGCGGGCCCCGAGGGCGCGCCGGAACTCCTCGTCATTCCGGGCATTACTTCCCCCGCGATCACCTGGGGCTTTGTCGCCGAGCGGCTGGCAGAACGGTTCGACGTTCACGTGCTGGACGTGCGCGGGCGTGGGCTGTCGGAAACCGGAGACCTCGACTACACGCTGGATGCGCTGGCCGATGACGCAATCGCGCTGGCGCGGCAGATGAACAACCCCGTGGTCATGGGCCATTCGATGGGCGCTCGGATCGCGATCCGCGCCAACGCCCGCGATGCGGCGCCTTTTGCCGGGTATATCCTGGTCGACCCGCCGATGAGCGGCCCGATGCGCCGCGCCTACCCGTCGAAATGGCCGTGGTATGGCGACAGCATCGTGATGGCGGCACAGGGCTGCTCGGCGGAGGATATGCGCGCCTATTGCCCGACCTGGACCGAGGAGCAACTGGCCTTGCGCGCCGAATGGCTGCACACCTGTCACTGGGGCGCGATCCGCACCGCCTTTGACGGCTTCCACACCGACGACATCCACCAGGACATCCCCAAGATCGGCAAGCCCGCACGGCTGGTGATCGCCGGGGGCGCGACGGTTGTGGATGCAGATGACCAGGCCGAGGTGGCAGAGCTGAACCCGAAGATCGAACAGCGCATCGTACCCGGCGCAGGCCACATGATCCCTTGGGACGATCTCGAAGGGTTCCTCGCCGCCGTTCTCGACTTCACCGCATAACAAACACGACTTCAGGGAGAAACGTGATGGACCATCAGAGCTTTACCGAAATCTGCGTACATCAGCTGAAAATGTCCGGCGTGCAGAAGGACGAGCGCCTGGTCGTGCTGACACAGGGCAACGAGCGCTTGGATTATGCCGATGCCTTCATGGCGGCAGGAAGGATCCTCGGCGCCAACATGTACCACATGCGCCTGCCCGCGCCGCCGGTCGCCGGGGCCTGGGCGGTGGGCGAGACCGGTTTGGCAGCCATGCCCGATGCGGTGGAGGCGCTGAAGAATTGCGACATGCTGATCGACTGCATCTTCCTGCTGTTCAGCCCCGAGCAGATGGCGATCCAGGCGGCCGGAACCCGCGTGCTGACTGCGGTGGAGCCGCCGGAGCTGCTGGCGCGGATGCTGCCCAGCCAGGAACTGCGCGAGAAGGTAGAGATCGGTGCGGACTACCTGTCGCGCGCAAAGGTGATGCGGATCACCTCGCCGCATGGCACCGACGTGACCTACAAGCTCAATACCTATGAGACCGTGGCCGAATATGCCTGCACCGACACGCCGGGCCGCTGGGACCACTGGCCCTCGGGCTTTGTCTTTACCGGCGGCGACGATGACGGCGTGGACGGCACCATCGTGGTGGCGCCGGGCGACGTGCTGCTGCCGCAGAACATGTATGTGCGCGACCCGATCACCTACACCATCGAGAAGGGCTGGATCACCGACATCCGCGGCGGGCTGGATGCGGAACTGGTGAAGTCCTACATGCAGGCCTTCAATGATCCGCGCGGCATGGGGATGAGTCATGTCGGATGGGGCATGAACCCCAATGCCAAATGGCACGGTATGACCCCGGGCGAATTCCCCGGCGGCATGGGGATGGAGCCGCGCAGCTTTTACGGCAACGTGATGTTCTCGACCGGCCCCAACAACGAGCTGGGCGGACCGAACGACACCGCCTGCCACCTCGACATCCCGATGCGCGGCTGTTCGCTGTTCCTGGATGACGAGCCGATCGTGATCGACGGCGATCTGGTGGTGAAGGAAATGCAGATGGAGCGCGGCTGAGGCCGCGGGGGAGGGGGCAGCATGTCTCAGGAACAGGTCTATTCGGATGCGGGCTTTGGCCAGAGGGTGCCGCGCGGCACCCGGCCCGCCATCGTGGTGGTGGATTTCTCCTACGGGTTCACTGACACGCAATACCCGACCGCCGCTGACATGTCCGCGCAGATTGCCGCGACCCGACGGCTGACGGACAAGGCACGCGCCATGGGTCTGCCGGTGATCTATACCACCATCGCCTTTCAGCCTTGGGAGCGTGAAGCGCTGCCCTGGCTGAAAAAGGCCGCCGGAATGGCGGCCCTTGCCGCGGGCAGCCGCCTGGTGGAAATCGACGCCGCCACGGGTATCGCGGCGGCAGATCCGGTGATTGTCAAACACGGCGCTTCTGCTTTTCACGGCACCAATCTGGCGGGCCTACTAACCGGAGCAGGGGTGGATACGGTGATCGTCACCGGCGCGACCACTTCTGGCTGTGTGCGCGCCACCGTGGTCGATGCGGTGCAATCCGGCTTCAACGTTCTGGTACCGCGGGACTGCTGCGCAGACAGGGCGCAAGCACCACATGACGCGAACCTTTACGACATGAACCAGAAATACGCGGACGTCACCGACGCCGCCGATATCGAGGACTGGCTCGACAGCCTGGCCTGAGCCGTGTCATCTGCGGGCGTCAGCGCCCGCAGGCCGGATGCGGCAGACCCAAACAACAAGCGGTGCAGCAAAGCATCCTCTAACATAACTCAACGATCCAACGGGAGCGCAGATCAATGCTACGTACAGTATCCCTGTGGCTGGTGGGGCTGGTCATTCTGGCCTGTTACGCCGTGCCTTACGGCCTGCTTGGCGACACGCCGAGCTGGACCGGTGCCTTTCTTTTCTGGACCCTTGCGGGGGTGGCCATCATCGTGCTGAACGCGCTGGCCACCGCCTCTTTCACGGAGGACGAGGAATGAGCCAGTCTTTCATCTGGTACGGCATCGCCGCCTATGTGGTGATCTCCATCATCGTCGCTATCCTGTCGCGGGCGGGCAAATCCACGACAATGTCGGATTACTTTCTGGGCGGCCGCAGCATGGGCGGCGTGGTCTCGGCACTCAGCTATTCGGCCACCACCTATTCCGCCTTCATGATGGTCGGGCTGGCCGGGCTCACCTACAAGGGCGGCGTCGGCGCGCTGGGGTTCGAGATCGTCTATTTCGCCGGCGTGTCGCTGGTCGCCATCTTCGGTCCGCGCTTCTGGGCGGCGGGCAAGAAATACGGGTTCGTCACCCCGTCGGAGATGCTGGGCGCGCGCTACGGCAGCCGCTGGGTTGCGATCGCGGCGGCAATCGTCAGCTGCATCTTCCTGATCCCGTATTCCGCAGTGCAGCTCTCTGGTGTGGGCTATCTGGTGTCCGGCATGTCGGACGGCGCGATTTCCTTTGGCACCGGGCTGCTGATTGCAACCGCGCTGGCGATCTTCTTCTCCTACGTGGCGGGCATCCGTTCGGTCATGTGGACCGACAGCCTGCAGGCGCTGGTGATGATCGTTGCCTCCTCCATCGTGGCCATCCTGGTCGTCAGCGAACTGGGCGGCTTCACCGGCATGTTCGAAACCGTCGCCGAACGCAAACCCGAGATGCTGACGGTGCCGGGTCCGGGATTGTTCAGCCTGCAGACCTTCATCGGGCTGACCATTCCGTGGTTCTTCTTCTCGATCTCCAACCCGCAGGTCAGCCAGCGCCTGTTCATGCCGGAATCCAAGGCCGCGCTGCGCCGGATGCTGCTGATCTTCCTGTGCTTTGGCCTGATCTACACGCTGGTGTCGGTAATCTGGGGGTTCTCGGCCTTCGTCGCCTTCCCGGAACTGGAGCGCGCGGATCTCGCGACCTCGGTGCTGCTGGCGTCTGATTTCGTGCCGCCGGTGCTGGGGGTGATCGTGATGGTCGGTATTCTGGCCGCGGCCGTGTCCACCATCGATTCAATCCTGCTGACGCTGTCATCGATGCTGGCGCGCGATGTTTACGGCAATGTCAGCGGCGACCAGTCCGATCACCGCCAGCTGTGGATCGGCAAGCTGGTGATCCCGGTGATCTCCGTTCTTGCCCTCGGTTTTGCCGCGCTGGAGCTGAGCCTGATTTCGATCCTGTCGGTTGCCGCCTCGGCCGGGCTGGTGGTGACCGTGCCCGCCATTGTCGGCGCCTTCTTCTGGAAGCGCGGCACGGCCGCCGGTGCGCTGGTCTCGATTGCGGGTGGCGGGCTGTTCGTGATCGTGATGTATCTGACCGGCAACAAGCTGTTCGGCTACAACGCGGGCATTCTGGGCCTGCCGGTGTCGACGCTGCTGTTCGTCGGTGTCAGCCTTCTGACGCGCCCCAGTGACGAGGTGACCGAAGGCTTTGTTTCGTCAAGGTCGACCGCCGTTCCGGCAGCACCGGTGAAGGCTGGTTGAGCCAAGCCGTTCGTCAAAGTCGATCTGCATCCCCGGCATCATAGGTGCTGGGGATGCTTCGCATCAGGGAAAGGGAAATCTTCCTAACGCTTCTGAGAAAGTGAACCGCATAACCGCTGGGCTGCCGTTAAAATATTTAACATAATTGTAATTCTGCGCTGTAGAGGCCTGATGGCACGCACTCTCCAATAGTCACGAGGAACAGACCTCATTCCAACCGAACAATCATACATGCTCCGCATCGCTGTTTGTCGCCGCTCGGTCTGGTCCCACGCGGATCACTTCGCACCCCGACGCCCGGCACTGCTGCTGAACCTCTTCAGGCAGGTCCGCCCCGGTCACGACAACGTCATACTCCCACACCATGCCTTTGCGACACGGCAATGCCTTGCCGAGCTTGCTGGCATCCATGACCAAAACCGTGCGCCGCGCGCAGGCGGCGATGGCTGAGCGGGCCGCGACTTCCTCGGTGTTGTAGTCCAGAACCGCACCGCAGGGTGATAGCCCTCCACAACTGAAGACCGCGAGATCGACAAGGAAGCTGCTGAAAAACGTCACCGATGCCGCGCCGATCACGTCAAGATCACGAAGACGCAGCGTGCCACCGGAAAGCACCACTTCAGCCCCCTCCGCTGCCTGCAAGGCAATCGCGGCATGTATGCTGTTGGTGGCGATGAACAAATCTGCACGGCTGGCCGCCAGCATGCGCGCACAGGTTTCCACCGTGGTGCCGGTGCCAAGCGCGATCCGGGCACCATTGGGGACAAGGTCGCGCACCGCCATGGCGATCTGCTGCTTTTCTGCCCGCGCCAAGCTGGCCCTGGGCGCATACCCGATATTTTCCGAGGGCTGGCGCAGCCGCACCCCCCCGTTGCGCCGCTGCACCAATGCAGCCTCATCCAACTGACGCAGATCACTGCGGATCGTCTGCACCGAAACGCCCAATCGCGCCGCAAGCGCGGCTGCAGACAGTTCTTCCGCCTCGCACAACAGCGCGATGATGGCATCGCGTCGCCGGGTCATGTCCTCCTTGCGCATCCGCTTTCCTTTGAAAATAAACCTGCCGCCCCCTCGGGTAGCAGGCCATAGTCCAGGCGGGCAAGATAATAATATTGTTGGGAAACTGTCACAAAACCTTTTCAGACTCGGGGAATAACGGCGGCACGCACACTTTCGTACGAAAGCCAAAACCGGAGATTTCCGATGAAAACCCTTCTGTCTGCCGCCACGCTGGCTCTGGTCGCTACGGCGCCCCTGGCCGACACTTTGACTCTTTATACCTCGCAGCCCAACGCCGACGCGCAAAAAACCGTCGACGCCTTCATGGCCGCCCACCCGGGCATCGAGGTCGACTGGGTGCGCGACGGCACCACCAAGCTGATGGCCCGGCTCACTGCCGAGATCGAGGCCGGCAACCCGCAGCCCGACGTGCTGCTGATCGCAGACACCGTGACGCTGGAAGGCATGGCGCAGGCCGGCCACCTCAAGGCCTACCAGTCGCCCGAGGCACAGGCCTATGACCCGGCGCTCTATAGCGCCGATGGCTACTATCACTCGACCAAGCTGATCACCACCGGCATCGTCTACAACACCGGCGCCGCCAGCCAGCCGACCTCCTGGGGCGATCTGGCCGATCCGTCGCTGAAGGGCCAGCTGGCAATGCCCTCGCCGCTCTACTCCGGCGCAGCACTGATCCACCTCGCGACCCTGACCGGCGACGACAAGCTGGGCTGGGACTACTACGGCGATCTCGCCACCAACGAGGCCCGCGCCCAGGGCGGCAACGGTGGCACCTTCAAGGCGGTCGCCTCCGGCGAGAAGCCCTATGGCGTGGTCGTCGACTTCCTCGCCATCCGCAACAAGGCTGACGGCTCGCCGGTGGAATTCGTCTTCCCCGAGGAAGGCGTCTCCTATGTCACAGAACCGGTGGCGATCCTCGAGACCGCCAAGAACGTGGATGCGGCACAGAAATTCGTCGATTTCGTGCTGTCGCAGCAGGGCCAGCAGCTGGTGCTGGACATGGGTTACATCCCGGCCCGCAACGGCATGGGCGTGCCCGAGGGCTTCCCGGCCCGCGAAGCGATCAAGCTGATGGCCTTTGACCCGGCGCAGGCGCTGCAGGACGCCGACGCGAACAAGGCGAAATTCGCAGAGCTCTTCGGCGCCGAATGACACGCGCGATCGCATATCCCAGCAGCAGCCGGTCCGAGGGCCGGCTGCTGACGCTGGTTCTGGGGCTGGCCATCCTGGTCACCCTGGCGCCGGTCGCCCGGCTGTTCCACGAGGGGCTGACCGCTGGCGGCGGCCTCAATCCCGGATTTCTGGCCGAGGTTCTGGCCAAGCCCGCCACCCGCTCGGCGCTGTGGCATTCGCTGGTGACGGCGGGGCTGGGAACCTTGATTTCCGTGCTGATCGGCGGCGTCTTTGCCTTTCTGGTGGCGCTCACCGACCTGCGGCGCAAGGCGGCGCTGGTGTTCTGCCTGATGATCCCGATGATGATCCCGCCGCAGATCACCGCCCTGTCCTGGACCCAGGTGATGGGCCCGTCGTCGGTGTTCCTCAAGACCCTTGGCCTCGCACCGCCGCTCGGCGCGCCGCAGCCCCTGTATTCCCCCGGCGGCATCATCCTGCTGCTCGGCATCCAGCACACCTCCATCATCTTTCTGACCCTGCGCGCCGGGCTGCGCGCGATCCCGCAGGACGCGGTTGAGGCCGCGCGCATTTCCGGCGCCCGCGGGCTGCGGATCTGGTGGCAGGTGGTGCTGCCGCTGACCCTGCCCAGCCTGCTGGGCGGCATCGCGATCACCTTTGTCACCGCGCTCGGCAATTTCGGCATCCCGGCGATGCTGGGCATTCCGGCAGGCTATGCCACCCTGCCGACGCTGATCTACCAGCGGCTGGCCGGACTTGGCACCGCGGTGCTGGCCGAGGTTGCAGTGCTGGCCATGCTGATCGGCGCCGTCGCCATCGCGGGCATCCTGCTGCAGCGCTTCTTCCAGCGCCGCCAGCGGTTGCACCTGACCGGCTCCGGTGGCCGCGCGCTGATGATCCCCTTGGGCCGCGCCCGGCTGCCGGTCGAGATCGCGCTGTGGCTGGTGATCGCCGCCATCCTGGTGCTGCCGATGGCGGGTCTGCTGGCGACCTCCCTGGTGCCGGCCTACGGTGTGCCCCTGCGGCTCGACACCCTGTCGCTGGACGGCTGGCACGAGGCGCTGTTCCGCCAGCCTGCCATCCGACGCGCCTTCGTGAACTCCTTCCTGCTGTCGGCCGGAGCAGCGGCGCTGCTGATGGCCCTGTGCCTGCCGCTGGCCTGGCTGATGGAACGGCACAAGACCCGCGCGGGGCAGCTGTTCGACAGCCTGCTGGACCTGCCCTATGCGCTGCCCGGCGTGGTGCTGGCGATCGCGATGATCCTCCTGCTGATCAACCTGCCGTTCACGGAGGCCACGCTCTACGGCACCATCTGGATCATCTTCCTTGCCTATCTTGCGCGTTTCCTCGCGGTGATGTTCCGCCCGGTGCAGTCGAGCCTGCGCCAGCTCGATCCCGCCATGGACGAGGCCGCCCGCGCCGTCGGCGCACCATTGTGGCGGCGGCTGCGCGACATCGTCCTGCCGCTCTCGGCCCCTGCCGCCGCGGCCGGCGCGATCCTGGTGTTCCTTACCGCCTTCAACGAGCTCACCGTCTCGGCGCTCCTGTGGTCCTCGGGCACCGAGACGCTGGGCGTGGTGATCTTCAACCTCGACGACAGCGGCGAGACGGTTATGGCCTCGGCCGTGGCCATGACCATCGTGCTGGTCGTCATGTTCCTGATGGCGGTGATCCAGCTGACCTCCCGCCACCTGCCCAAAGGAGTTGTCCCATGGCAGAGCTGACCCTCACCGGTCTTGCCAAGCATTTCGGCAAGACCGCTGCGCTGCAATCCGTCTCCACCACGGTGGAAAACGGCGAGTTCCTCGCCCTTCTCGGCCCTTCCGGCTGCGGCAAGTCCACTCTGTTGCGGCTGCTCGCCGGCTTCGAGCAGCCGAGCGAAGGCAGCATTCACATCGGCGCGCAGGAAGTGGCCAATGCCGCCACCGGCCGCCACGCCGCACCGGAGGACCGCAACATCGGCTTCGTGTTCCAGTCCTACGCCCTGTGGCCGCATATGACCGTGCGCCGCAACGTCGGCTACCCGCTGGAGATCCGCAAACTGCCAAGGGCCGAACGCGAAGCCCGCATCGACGCCGCGCTGGCAGCCACCGCGCTGCAACCTTACGCCGACCGCATGCCCTCGGATCTGTCGGGCGGCCAGCGGCAGCGGGTGGCGCTGGCGCGCTGCCTGGTCTCGGACCCGACCGCCGTGCTGCTGGATGAGCCGCTGGCCAATCTCGACGTCGCCCTGCGCGCCTCGATGCAGGAAGTGTTCTGCGATTTCCACCAGCGCACCAGCGCGACGATGGTCTATGTCACCCACGACCAGGCCGAGGCAATGGCGATGGCCGACCGCATCGCGGTGATGAACGAGGGTCGGATCGTGCAGCTCGACACGCCCGAGGCACTCTATGCCCGTCCCCGCAGCCGCTTTGTGGCCGAGTTCATCGGCGATGGAACCGTGGTGCCGCTGTCCGGCCCCCAGCACAGCGGCACCAGCTGCGAGGCCAGCCTGCTGGGCACCCGCCTGCCGGTAAAAACCGACAGCCCCAGCCCGACACTGGCCTGCCTCAGGCCGGAAAACCTCGCCATTGCGGAAACCGGCGACATCCGCGCCCAGGTCGCCCGCGCCACCTATCTCGGCGGCCGCTACCGGCTGGATCTGGTCGCCACCACCGGCGACGCGCTGGTCGCCCAGAGCCTGACCCGCTACGCCCCCGGCAGCCAGATCGGGCTGACCCTGACGCCGCCCTGGGCCTTCGCCGCCGCCTGATCCGGAGACACCACATGAGCACCATCACCGTTCTCTCCGGCATCGGAGACAAGGGCCCGGCCGCGATGCGCCTCGACACCGGTCGCCGCCGCTGGCTCTTGGACTGCGGCTTCGGGCCCGAGGCCAACGCCAATTTCGACCCCGCCTGGCTGGAGGGCGCCGATGCGGTCTTTGTCACCCATGACCATATCGACCACATCGGCGGCGCCGCTTACGCGGTGGAGGCCGGCCTGCCGATCTATGCCACCCGCCGCACCGCGCAGGCGCTGCCGCCCTCGGCCCGGGTGCAGGAGTTGCCGGAACAGGGCGAGATCCTGCTGGACGGCGTGCGCCTCACCACCGGGCGCAACGGCCATGCGCTTGGCGGCGTGTGGTTCCACTTCGACCTCGGCGGCGGGCTGTTCTATTCCGGCGACTGGTCAGAGGAATCGGCCTGGTTCGCCTTTGACGCGCCGCCGCCCGCCGAGACCGCGATCATCGACTGCTCCTACCACCTGAACCCGGTGCCGCAGGCGCAGCGGCTGGCCGATCTTGACGCGCTGATCGACCGGCTGGAGGGCCAGATCCTGCTGCCGGTGCCGCCCTCGGGCCGCGCAGGCGAACTGGCGCTGCACCTGATGCGCCGCTTCGGACCCGAGGCGGTGCTGCTGGACCCCGAATGCGCCGCCGCCCTGCGCGCTGCCCTCGCCTCCGGCGGCGTTGCCCCCGGCGCGCAGGAGATCGCGCCGCTCCTGGAGCGCGGCCCGCTGGACGCGGCCCGCTTTCTGATCTGCGACACCCCCAACGCCGACGGCGGCGCGGCCTGGGCCTATGTGCGCGCCTGGCGCGAAAGCGGCCGGTTGGGGCGCGATGCGCATGTGATCTTCACCGGCCACATGACCGCCCATGCCCGCGGCATCGAGGCGGTCGAGGGCGGGCATTTCTGCCGCTGGAACGTGCATCCGCCGCTGCCGGACCAGATCGCGATGATCCGCCGCCTCGGCGCCAAACGCTTTGCCCCCGCTTTCTGCACCCTGCCCGAGGACTACCTGGTGGAACCGGGCTTTGACGCCCAGGTGTTCCTGCATGAAACGGTGGCGCTGTGACCGGGCCGCTGCCAGCCCTGCCCGCCCGCGCCTTCTGCCTGATCCGCCACGGCGAGACCACGGCCAACCGCGCGGGCCTCATCGCCGGGCGTCTGGATGTGGCGCTGACGGAGGCAGGCCGCGAGCAGGCCCGCGCCCTCGCGGACCGCGACTGGCCCAAGCCACTGGCCCTGTTCACCAGCCCAATGGCCCGGGCCCGCGAAACCGCGACGCTTGGCTTTCCCGGACGTCCTGCAACCGTGCTGGACGGTCTGCGCGAACGCGACTGGGGCATCTTCGAAGGCCGCCCCCTGGCCGAACTGCCCCGGCGCGAGGACACGCCAGACGACGGCGAGGGCTGGGCTGAGATGATCGGGCGCGTCCATGCCGCGCTGTCTGATTGCATCCGGCAGGCAGACCCTGCCCTCCCGGTGATCGTCTGCCACTCCGGCGTCATCCGCGCGACCCGCCTGCTGACCGGCCAGCCGGACGTCGGACAGCGTGCCCCCAACGCGCGCGCCATCCATTACCGTCCGCTCCCCTGCGGCACCCCCCTGACCCACAAGGAAGAGATTGATGAGCTTTGACACCCCCGCCCGCCGCCCCTGCGCCGTCTTCGACATCGACGGCACGCTGGCCGAATTCGACGCCGAGCGGCTCGGCCCGCTGGTGCACGGGCCGGAAAAACACTGGGACGCCTTCCACGACGCCATGGCGGAAACCGCGGTGATCGCGCCGGTGGCCCGGGTGCTGCGGCAGCTAAAGGCCGGCGGCGAGCAGATCGTGCTGTGTTCAGGCCGCCCCGCAGGCTGGGTGGCGCAGACCGTGGCCTGGCTGGAGGCGAACGATCTGCCCTTTGATGGTATCTATCTGCGCCCCGGCGATGCCGACGAGCTGAGCGACCCGGACGTGAAGCGCGACCTGCTGCAGCAGATGCGGCTCGACGGGTTCGATCCCTGGATCGTCTTTGACGACCGCGCCAGCGTGGTTGATTTCTGGCGCAGCGAAGGGCTGGTCTGCCTGCAATGCGCCCCCGGCGCGTTCTGAGCAGCTCCAGCGCGCGCGGCCTCAGTCGCCCAGCGGCTGCGGCCCCGTGCGCCCGTGATAAGCGGTGAGCGACGCGCGGATGCGGCGCAGGTTCTCGGTGGTTTCATCCATCGCCTGCGCCACCGCCATCGCCAGCGCATCGACCACGATCATGTGGATATAACGCGAGGCGGTGGGCTTGTGGATGTCCCGGTCCTCCGGCAGGTCCAGCAGGATCGGCACCGTGCAGGCATGGGCCAGCCGGGTGCCCGGCTTGGTGATGCAGATGGTCGTCGCACCATAGCCGCCGGCAATCTCTGCCGCACCGACGATGGCATCCGCCTCGCCGCTGGCCGAGATCAGGAACAGCACATCCCCCGCCTTCAGCGTCGCCGCGCGCATCTGCAGGATGTAGCTGTCGCTGGTCGACACCGCCGGGATTCCCAGCCGGAAGAACCGGTTCGCCGCCTCCTGCGCCACATTGGAAGAGCCGCCGCCAATGCCCGCGAAAACCAGATGCCGGGTCTCCAGCAGGGCTGCCTTTGCGAGCTCCATCGCCTCTGCATCGATCTGCTGCTGCATGGCGCTGGCCGAGGCATATAGCGCGCCGAGGATCTGATCGATCGCCGTATCGCCGCGCACCTGTTCGGGCAGCGGCTTGGCGGTCAGATATTGCTGGCTGACCGCAAGGTTCTGCGCCAGCCGCAGCTTGAACTCGCGAAACCCGTCGCAGCCGAGCGTCCGGCAGAAGCGGATCACCGTCGGGGTGCTGACATCGCACTGCCCCGCCAGCTCGGCGATGGTCATGGCGCTGATCTGCTCCAGATGCGCCTTGACGAAATCGGCCACCTTCTGCTCCTGCGTCGGCAGCTGTCCGTCATGGCGGCGCAGCGAGGAAATCACGTCCGCTGTGCCCGAAATACCCTTCTTCGGAGGCAGCCCGTCAGCGGTAAAAGCAATGGTTTCGTCGGTCACGGCGGTCTCCTTGGTTACGCCGAGAAACGTAACTCAGATACATTTTCGGGTCAAACCGACAAAAATCTAAGATGGTTTTTCAGGCATTTGTCGAAAATACGTACCTGAGTAACAAAATTATGTTGATTTCATGCCGCCAACCTGAGTTAAATGTACTTAAAGTACAAGAAAGCTCAGGGGAGGTGAGCGATGCGGAAATGGGCCGAAACCGACAGCGTCAAAATCAACTCAACCGTCGAAGCCATCGTCGCCGCCCTGATGCTGGCGCTGGTGCTGGATGTCTGGCTGGGGGTGATTGACCGCTATTATTTCCACTGGCAGCTGCCCTGGCCCGAGGTTCTGGCCCGCTACCTGATGATCTGGGCGGCAATGCTGGCGGTGTCCTCCGGCATTGCGCGGCGCGACCACATCGGGCTGACCGCCTTTGTGCTGGCGTTGCCGACGGGGCTGCGCCGGGCGGCGCTGATCTGCATGGATCTCCTGGCACTGGCGCTGTTTCTCTACGTGCTGTGGTTCGGCATCGGCTTTGCCGCCAGTGGCGCACCGCGGCAGGCGATGATCTTCGGCGTCAGCCTTGCGCCCTTTTACGCCGCCATCCCGGTCTCTGCCGCGCTGGCCGCGGTGCAGCTGGCGCTGGTGCTGATGCGCGACATGGGCAGCCACATCGACAACCCGCCCTTCAACGACCGCCTCGAGGAGGAAACACCATGATCGCCGCGATCGCATTTGTTGTCCTCATCCTGTTCGGCATGCCGATCGGATTTGCCATCGGCCTCGCCGGCGTTGTCGGCCTGATCGACATGGGCGGCACCAGCTTCCTTGCCATCGGCCCCAGCAAGATCTTCAACGGGCTGAACATCTTCCCCTTCCTCGCGATGCCCTTCTTCATCCTGGCGGGCGAGATCATGAACGACATCGGCATCACAGGGCGACTGGTAAAGCTGGCGCAGGTGTTGGTCGGGCGCTTCCGCGGTGGGCTGGCGCATACCAACATGCTGGCCTCGGTGTTCTTTGCCGGGCTGACCGGATCCGCCACCGCCGACGCCGCCGCCTTTGGCCGCACGTTGGTGCCCGCGATGGTCAAGGAAGGCTACAAACGCGACTACGCCTGTGCGGTCACCGCCGCCGGGTCGATCATCGGGCCGACCATCCCGCCCTCGGGCCTGATGGTGGTCTATGGCTCGCTGATGGGCGTGTCGATTGCCGGGCTGTTCGCGGCAGGCATCCTGCCCGGTCTGGTGATCTGCCTGGTCTGCATGGGCGTCATCGCCATCGGCGGCAAGCGCGAGAACCTGCCCAAGGCCATCCGCGGCGCCACCCCCCGCGAAATCTGGGACACCTTCCTGTCCTCCCTCACCGCGCTCGCCATGCCCATCATCATCCTCGGCGGCATCCTGGGCGGCATCGTCACCCCGACCGAGGCCGCCTCCATCGCCGTCGCCTACGCCATCTTCATCGGCGTCTTCGTCTACCGCACCCTGACCCTGCGGGGCTTCTACGGCATGCTGGTTCGCACCGCGCGCATCACCGGGGTGATCTTTGTCATCATCGCCTTTGCCGGCATCCTCGGCTGGTGGATGAGTTTCGAGCGCATCCCGCAGCTGATCGCGGAAACCGTGCTGGGCCTGTCGGACAACCGCTATGCGGTGGTCGCCATCATCATCGGATTGCTGCTGATCGTCGGCATGGTGATGGACATCACCGCCATCCTGATCATCCTCGCGCCGGTGCTGGTGCCGTTGACCGAACAGGTCGGGCTGGAGCCGATCCACGCAGGCATCATCTTTGTGCTGGCGCTGAACATCTCGCTGATGACACCCCCGGTGGGCGCCTGCCTCTTCGTGCTGTCATCCGTCACCGGCGAAAAGCTCGAGCGCATCTCGATGAAGCTGATGCCCTTCCTGCTGGCCGAGGTCGCCATCCTGTTTGTCTTTGCCTTCTGGGAGGACGCGGCCCTGCTGCTGCCCCGGATGCTCGGCTTCGCCCAATAACCAAAACCAAATCAAATCCAACAAGGAGGAAACCATGAACACTCTCATCAAGGGCCTGACCGTCGCGGCAACGCTGACAGCAACCACCGCATCGGCGGGCGGCGTCATCAAATTCGGCCACGACAACAAGACCGACCCGTTTGAAAACCCCGCCCACGCCTGCACCGCCGTGTTCTCCAACATCGTCACCGCCGACACCAACGGCTCGGTCACGGTTGAGGTCTTCGGCTCCAACCAGCTCGGCTCGGCTGCGGAACATGTGCAGCAGGTGCGCGACGGCATCATCCAGGCCACGCTGACCTCCACCGGCGCGCTGGCCAGCTACTACCCGCGCATCGACGTCTTAAACCTGCCCTTTGCCTTCAACGGCAACGCCTCCACCTATGAGGTCCTCGACGGCCCCTTCGGCAAGGAGCTCGCCGCCGACATCGAGGCAGAGCTGGGTGATGTTGTGGTGCTGGGCTTCCCGGACACCGGCGGTTTCTTTGCGGTCACCAACTCCAAGCGCCCGATTGCCAATCTCGAAGATTTCGAGGGCATCCGCATCCGCACCATGACCCTGCCCTCGCATCAGAAAATCATGCAGTCGCTGGGCGCCGAGGCCTATCCCCTGTCCTGGGGTGAGGTCTACTCCGGCCTGCAGACCGGCGTGATCGACGGCCAGATGAACCCGGTTCCGATCATCTCCTTCGCGAACTTCGCCGAGGTGCAGGAACACCTGACCCTGACCAACCACCTGTTCTCGCCCTATACCTTCATGATCAACCGCGCCTTCTATGAAGGTCTGAGCGAGGCCGAGCAGGCCACCCTGCACACCGCCGCCGAGAACTGCGTCACCGCCAGCCGCGGTTTGTCCCGCGTGATCGAGGCCTCTGACCGCGGCCTTGGCGGGCTGATGGACAAGATCAAGGTCACCGCCCTGACTGCCGAGCAGCGCGCCGCCATGGCCGCTGCCGCCCAGCCCGCGTTCGAGGCCCATGTGGCCGAGAACATGGACGCCCGCGCCGGTGAGCTGCTGGCCAAGTTCAAGGAACAGGTCGCCGCGGCCAACGCCTCCGCCTACCTCGACTGACCTCTGCGCCGGCCCGCGCGTTTGCGGGCCGAGCACCTTGGGCAGGCGTCCTTTTGCGCCTGCCCGAATCCCCCGACCAAAGGACCGAACCATGCGGGTCTTCTGCGCCTCGATTGCCACTGAAACCAACACGTTCTCGCCGCTGCGGACCGATTTCTCGGACTTTGCACAAAGCTTCTACGCCGCCCCCGGCGACCACCCCGAGACCCCGACCCTGTGCAGCGCCGTCTTCCCCGCCCTGCGCAAGCGCGCCGCCGCAGGCGAGGTCGAACTGATCGAGGGCACCGCCACCTGGGCCGAGCCCGGCGGCTTGGTCAACGCCCGCACCTGGGCGCGGCTGCGTGACGAGGTGCTGGAGCAGCTGCGCGCCGCCCTGCCGGTGGACGCGGTGGTGCTGGGGCTGCACGGCGCCATGATCGCCGACGGTTGTATTGATTGCGAAGGCGTGCTGATCGAATCCGTGCGCCAGATCGCCGGGCCGGACGTGCGCATCGGCGTTACCTTTGACCCGCACAGCCACCTCAGCGAAAAACGCGTGGCAAACGCGGACATCATCACCGTGTTCAAGGAATTCCCCCACACCGATTTCGTCGAGACCGGCGAGGCCTGCGTGGACCTGACCCTGCGCGCCGCCCGTGGCGAGATCGACCCCAAACTGTCCGTGTTTGACGTCCGCATGATGGAAGTGCTGCCCACCAGCCGCCACCCGATGCGCGGCTTCGTCGACAAGATGTGCGCGCTGGAGGCAGACGGCACCGCGCTGTCGATATCCGCCATCCACGGCTTCATGGCGGGCGATTCCCCCGATCTCGGCGCCAGGACCATCGTCATCACCGACGGCAACCAGTCTGCGGGCGATGCGCTCGCGCGCGAACTGGGGCTGGAGCTGCATTCCTTCCGCGGCACCACCAAACCCGAATTCCTGACCGTGACACAGGCGCTGGAACAGGCCTGCATGGCGGAGACCGGCCCGGTCGTGGTGGCCGATGTCTGGGACAATCCCGGCGGTGGCGTGGCCGGCGATTCCACCATCCTGCTGCGCGCCGCGCTGGACATGGGCGTCACCTCGATGGCGCTTGGCACCATCTGGGACCCGATGGCGGTACGCCTGTGCCACGCCGCCGGCGAAGGCGCGGAGCTGGACCTGCGCTTCGGCGGCAAGACCTCGGCCCATGCCGGTGATCCCATCGACGCCACCGTCACCGTCCTGCGCGTCGCCAAGGATGCGGTGCAAAGCTTCGGCGCCTCCATCGTGCCGCTGGGCGACTGCGCGGTGATCGACGTGAACGGCATCGCAGTGGTGCTGAACTCCAACCGCGCGCAGACCTTTTCCCCCGATCTCTTCACCAACCTCGGCATAGATATCGCGGCAAAACAGGTGGTTGCGGTGAAATCCACCAACCACTTTCACGGCGCCTTCGCCCCCGTCGCCGCCGATATTCTCTATGCCGCGGTGGATGGCCCCTACCCCAACAACCCGGCCGAGACCCGCTACACCCGCCTGACGCGCCCCCTTTGGCCGATCGTCGCGGAACCCTTCAAGGAGGCAAAACACGCATGACCTTCCCGCAGATCGACACCCCCGCCGTGCTGGTGGATCTCGACATTGCCGAGGCCAACATCGACCGCTTCCAGGCCCATTGCGACCAGCACGGGCTGAAGCTGCGCCCGCATATCAAGACCCACAAGCTGCCGATGATCGCCAAACGCCAGCTCGACGCCGGTGCCATTGGCATCACCTGCCAGAAGGTCAGCGAAGCCGAGGCGATGATCGCCGAGGGCGGCATTGATGACGTGCTGATCACCTTCAACATCCTCGGCGACACCAAACTGGCCCGCCTGCGCGCATTGGCCGAGCGCGTGCGCCTGACCGTGGTCGCCGACAACAGCGCCACCGTCGACGGGTTGTCCCGCGCCTTTGCCGACAGCCCCAATGCGCTGACAGTGCTGGTGGAATGCGACACCGGCGCCGCCCGCTGCGGCGTTGCAACGCCCGACGCCGCCCGCGACCTGGCGCAATACATCAGCCAGCAGCCCGGCCTCGCCTTCGGCGGCGTGATGACCTACCCGCCCGCCGGCGCCGAGGCTGAGGTGCAGCGCTGGCTGGTTGAGGCCAAATCCTTGATCGAAGCCGCCGGGCTGGAGGTGCCGACCGTCTCCAACGGCGGCTCCCCCGGCATGTGGCAGGCGCAAGAGGTCGGCATCGCCACCGAATACCGCATCGGCACCTATGTCTTCAACGACCGCTCGCTCCAGGCCCGTGGCACCTGCAGCTGGGACGACTGTGCCCTCAGCGTGCTGGTCACGGTGATTTCGGTGCCCAGCGAAGGCCGCGCGGTGATCGATGCCGGCAGCAAGGTGCTGACCTCCGACCTGTTGGGTCTGGACGGCCACGGCCATGTGCTGGGCCGCCCAGACATCCATATCGCGGGCCTCTCCGAGGAGCACGGCGTGCTGACCGCCAATGCCATCAACCTGCAGGTCGGCGACCGCCTGCGCATCATCCCGAACCACGTCTGCGTGGTCACCAACATGCTGGACGAGGTGCAGCTGATCCGCGGCAGCGAGCACCTTGGCCCCTGCCCGGTCGCCGCCCGTGGCCAGGTCTGGTGACCCCACCCACCCGAACACACCCATCATAACAAAAGGAACTCTGAACATGAGCAGCGAAAAGAAAGTCATCCGCTACGGCGACGATCGCACCGGCGCAGGCGGCCAGCCCCTGCCCTTCGCCCCCGCCGTGCGGGCCGGCGATTTCGTCTATATCTCCGGCCAGGTCGCGATGAAGGAAAACGGCGAGATTGAGCCCGGCGGCATCGAAAGCCAGACCCGTCGCACCATGGAAAACCTGAAAGCCGCCCTGGCACTGGCCGACTGCACCCTCGACGACATCGCCAAGGTCGGCGTCTGGCTCGACGATCCGCGCGACTTCTGGACCTTCAACCGGGTCTATGCCAGCTATTTCCCCAACGGCGGCCCGGCGCGCTCCACCGTGCGCTCGCAAATCATGGTCGACGCCAAGGTCGAGATCGACGCCGTGGTCTACAAGCCGCTGGATTGATCCCGCGCAGACCAGTCGGCCCTGCCTCGCCGCGGGGCCGCTCCGGCTCAGGCCAGCGCCGCAACCGCGGTTGCGATCCGGTCCAGCGCCTGGCGCAGCTCGGCCTCGGATGTGGCGTAGGAGATCCGGAAATAGGGCGAAATGCCAAAGGCCCGCCCCGGCACCACCGCCACATGGTGCTGCTCCAGCAGATAGGCGCAGAAATCCGCGTCCGTTTCCAGCACCCTGCCCTCCGGCGTGCGCTTGCCCAACACGCCTGCACAGTTTGCGAATGTATAGAATGCCCCCTCCGGCACCGGGCAGCTGATACCCTCCATACCGTTCAGCGCCTCCACCACCAGATCGCGCCGCGCCTGGAAACTGGCCCGCCGCTGCGCCAGCACATCCTGCGGGCCGGTCAGCGCCGCCACTCCCGCCGCCTGGCTGATCGACGAGGGATGCGAGGTCGACTGCGACTGCACCACCTTCATCGCCGCGATCAGATCACGCGGCCCGCCCGCATAGCCCAGCCGCCAGCCGGTCATCGCATAGGCCTTGGAGACGCCGTTCACGGTCAGGATCCGCTCCTTCAGCCGCGGCTCCAGCTGCGCCGGGGTGACGAACTCAAAACCGCCGTAGGTGATATGCTCATACATGTCATCCGCCATCAGCCAGACCTCCGGATGGCGCAGCAGCACCTCCAGCAGCGGCCGGTAATCCGCCGCGCCATAGCCCGCCCCCGCCGGGTTCGAGGGCGAATTCAGCAGCAGCCAGCGGGTGCGCGGCGTGATCGCCGCCTCCAGCTTCTCCGCCGTCAGCCGGAAGCCGGTGTCATCGCCGCAGGGCACCAGCACCGGCTCGCCGCCCGCAATGCGGATGATATCGGCGTAAGAGGTCCAGTAAGGCGTCGGAATGATCACCTCGTCGCCGGGATCAAGGCTGGCCATGAAGGCATCGAACAAGATCTCCTTGGCGCCGGTGCCCGCGATGATCTCCTCCGGGCCGTAGTCCAGCCCGTAGCACGTCGGGAAGATTGGCCGCTGAGAGGTTATGGCCACGCGCGCAGCCCTCAAACCGCGCAGCGGGTGGCCATAACCGGGTCTCAGGTCTCAACAGTGGTTTTGCGTAGACCACACCGCTGAGGAGACCGGCTA
>NZ_JBGFGM010000068.1:0-104866 GCF_041224635.1 Leisingera sp. XS_AS12 | reverse complement strand
AACCCGATCTCCCCGCGCCAAGCCCGCACCCTCCAGGTGATCCATGAAACGCGCCCCTCGCAGCCGTCAACGCCATGATTTATATGCGAAATATCACGATTACGACAGCGAAATCAGCGACTTACTTGGAGAATGTGGGTCCAGGTCCATCTGATCGAAAAAAATCTTCGGTTTCTTGCTCTTTTCCGTCTCATAGATCGAAAGACCAAAGCGCATACGCGGATCTCTCAAACGATCTTTGTTGGAAAGCGTAGAAAGCCAGGCGAATGCTTCGTCGGCCTCCTCTTTGCTCATCCAATCCAACATTCCTCGCCGAGAACCATCTGCTCCATCCCTGACATTCGTCCAAATGTCTGCCCAGTAATGGGCATGGCTGAGGAGCTGCTCATCGCTCATTTGGCCGTAGAATTCCTTCATACCAACGAAGTGAGCCTTCCTGGCATTCTTCATTTCGAAGCTCAGAATATCCTCTCGGAAATCATGCACCGGACGCCGCCTCAGAACCTCAGCGGATCGTGGATCATCCACGAATTCTCCGGTTTCTGTGTCGCGAACCTTGATGAAGTCTTTCATCTCCATGTGCGGATCGAAGCACTCATGAATGACTTCGAAGAGCCCTTTTGGAGTCCCGCTGTCCCACACCACTGTAGGGGCTTCAACAGGTCCCTCATACCAAATCGCATCGATGTCTCGGACGTTGAGGCGCGATGGCCGCCTGTAACCAGGGAGCAGAACTACCTCATATCGCCGCTTAATCGATCTCGACCAGATGTCGCAGAACAGAGGGCTGTATGAGCTGCTGGTAAGCCAGCCGAACATCGGACTGGTGGAGAGAAACATACCGTACTTCCAGCTGGCCGCGCTGATACGATTGGAATTCTTTTCATGAAAAGTCATTTTATTACTCCGTACTTCTTGAAGGCAGAAAATGCCATTAGAGTCGAGCGGTCAAGTCTACCCACTTTGCCTCTAGGTCATGTTGACAAATGTCTGAGCCAAAGCCGGCTCGATGTAATGTCGATGACGCCCAGTAAGCTTTCCTTGGTTTTGTCGTTTTAGCTTGTTGAGTACAAGATCCGCTCACTAAAAACGCCCCGCACAAGCGGGGCGTTTCCATTATCAGGGCCTGCGGATCAGAGGTAGTTCAGCAGGCTCATGCCGGAGATCCTCGAGGTCACCTGGTAGCTGACCTCAAGCTGGTTCATCAGCTGCTTGAGGCGCAGGGCGGTCTCTTCCGGCTCCGCAACCTCAACATCCGCCACCGCATTGTTGTAGATCTTCAGGAGTGACGCTTGATCGGTGATCTTGTTCTCGAGAATGGCCTGGTTGTTGCCGAGATCCGCGGCCAGGGAGGTCATGCCGGTGATGCCCTGGTTCATCAGGCCGGTGACGTTGTCACGCAGGATCTCAAAGTCCGCGTCCGAGAGCGCGTCGAGGTTTGTCGACAGGACGGTGTTGAGCGCATCAAAGACATCCATGATGGCCGGATCATCGGCGCGGATGCCATAGTTGAGGTCCGTGGTGCCATCGATCCGGGCTGAAAGGTTGCCGGTGGTGTCGCCAAGATAGGTCACGCCAGTCCCCGCGGCATTGATCTCCAGCGGCTTCTGGCCGGTCTCCAGGCCGGAGAACAGGAACTCACCGCCGTAGGTCGTGTTGAGGGCGGACACCATCCGGTGAAGGGTATCCTCGGCCTGCTGGCGGTATTCCGAACGGTTCATCGAGGTGATCTCGCCGGCAAGGGAAAGGTCCTGGAAGTCCCGGGCCACCGCCGTCGCATTCGACAGGGTGTCATAGGCGGTCTCCAGCTTACCCTCCAGGAGCTTGTTGGAGGTCTGGAAGGATTCCGTGCTGGCCATCAGGGAACGCATTTTCAGGCTCTGCGTGGCAGAGCCCGGGTTCTCAGCGTAGACATCCTTTTTGAAGCCGGTCGACGACTCCATGGTGAGTTTGGCCAGCTCTTCGTTCTGGCGGGCAATGATCAGCCGCATGCTGTTGGACTGCTGGGTGGTCGAGATTGTGGAGATCGTCATCGGGTGTCCTTTATCAGAAGGCCTGGAGGAGGGTGTCCATCATTTCGCTGATGGAGGTCATGACGCGCGCATTGGCGCGGTAGCTTTGTTCGACCACCAGGAGCTTCTGCATCTCGTCGTCGATATTCACCCCTTCGAAATTCGCCCGGGAGGCGGAGATCGTTTCGCCCGCCGACTTGGCGGTCAGCGTGGAGGCTTCCGCATTGGCGCGCAGGGATTGCTGCTGGGACACCAGCGCGGGGGCCATGTCCGACAGGGTCAGCGTGTCCCCGAGCCCAGCCGGATCCACGGTGATCGTCAGGCCAAAGGCATCGAGCATCGCTGTGACGAAGGAGGCGTCCCCAGAGGGTGTCGTGGCGATGCCGCCGCTCTGCAGGAGGCTTGGGTCGCCGCCCACGGTGCTGTCCGCTTCGGCATTCACCGTGATCCGGCCAGCCAGGCCGCTGATGGCAGTCGCATCGAATGCCGCGCCGGCATCCGTGAAAAGGCCCGTGCCGCCGGTGCCGAAGGGGTTTGCGGTTTCCATCCCGGTAATCAGGGCGCCAGCCAGAGCATCCAGCTGCTCCGAAAATTTCGGCAGGTGGCCGGTCTTCAGACCAAACAGTCCGCCGAGGCTGCCCTGAGAAATGCCGCGGCCGTTTGAGCCGGGGGTGATATCGACGTCCCCCGCCGAGAGTGTTCCGGCGATCGGATCATAAGTGATGGCCGCCGAATTCCTGCCCACCACCAGCTCGGCCCCGGATCCGGTGTAGACATTGACCGCGCCATCATCCGAGGTGACCGTCTGGATGTCCATGTAGCCCGACACGTCGTTCAGGAGCTGGTCCAGCTTGTCGCGGTATTCCGCCTGAGCGGACGAACCGGCATCGGACCGCAGGATTTTTTGGTTGAGGATCGCGATGTTTTCCAGCGCCTCGTTGGCGCTGGCAACGTCATAGCGGATATTGCGCTCGACTTCCTGGCCGATGTCGGAAAGCGTTCCGGAAAGGCTGTTCAGCCCTTCCGCCAGCTTTTTGGCCTTGGTGACGGCCTGAATCTGCGAGGCTTCTTCGCCCGGCATTGCCGACAGGCTCACAATGGCATCATGAAACTCCGCCATCATCGCCGCAGGGGATGTTTCATCGCGCGGCTGGCCGAGGAAATCGGTGTAGGCCTTGAGCCCATCCGAAACGGTCGCGTTATGCGCAATCTTCGACCCGTTGGCCCGGTCAAGCCGCTGCAGCAGGCTGTCGACGCTGCGCTCGATAGAGGTGACCTGAACACCGCCGGTAGCGGTCGTTTCCAGCTCAGCCCATTTGCGGCTGACGCCTTCGGTCTTGGAATTGGCGATATTGCGCGAGATGAGGTCGGTCTGCTGCGCGGCCACGGTGAGGCCGGACCGCGCAATGTTCAATGCAGAAGAAAGTCCCATTTCAGATTACCTTCAGCGTTTGAGGTTGTTCACTTCCTGCAGCATCTCATCAGAGGCCGTGATGATTTTCGCATTCGAGGAATAGGCCCGCTGAACCTGGATCAGGTCAGTCATCTCCTGCGCGATGTCCACATTGGAGGCTTCGGTTGCGCCGGACTCAACGGTGCCCGCGCCGGAGCCGGCAACGTTCATGACCGCATCACCAGACCCCAGCGTCAGCGTGTAAGCATTCCCGGTCACAGCGTCCATCGCCGCGGGATTGTCCACGGTCGCGACCGGGATCTGATAGAGGGAGCGGCGCTTGCCGTTGTCGAAGACCCCGACAATATTGCCTTCCTTGTCGATCTCGGTTTTCTCAAGAGCGGCCGTCGAGGAGCCGTCCACGGTGATCTTCTGGGGCTCATAGTCGCCGTCGAACTGGGTGATCCCGTCATGGCTGCCCACTGCGCCCAGGGCGATGTTCAGGACCTGAGGCGCGGTGCCATTGTTGACGGTGATGGTCATGTTGCCGTTTGCGTCGACCGCAAAGGCGGCAGGCGCAGCGAGGCCGGGATCCGCGGTGAAGGCATAGGATGCCGGTGCGCCGGCCGTGGGGCCTGAATCCGAGAAGGCTACATCGACCGTGCCATAGACGGTGCCGTCACTGCCGGCGACCTCAACGCTCCAGGCGTTGTCGACAGCGGTGTCAGGCGTCCAGGAGAAGGTCAGGCCTTCCTGTTCACCCAACGCGGTGAAGTAGGTCATGCTGGAGATGAAGGGGTCCTGGGCAACGCCCGTGCCGGTGAGGCTCGAAGGGAGGTTGCCGCTGATCGACCCCGCGGCGGAGGCTTCAGCCGTCAGCGAGGCCGCGCCCGCCTTCACGGCGCCCAGCGAATTGAACGTATTGCGGTCAACGCCCGGGATGCTGCCGGTGTCATCGTAGGAATAGCCCGCCAGGTAGTAGCCGGCGGAGTTCACGAGGTAGCCGTTCTTGTCGACTTCGAAGGAGCCTGCCCGGGTCAGCATGAAATTGGACTGGTCAGTGCTGTTGGGATCCTTCATGACCACGAAGAAGCCGTCGCCATCAATGGCCAGATCGGTGGCTGAGCTCGAGGAGATGATCGGGCCGCCGGTCTCGACATCCTTACGGCTGACGCCGCTCACGGAACCGGAATCCCCTACGACCTGGCTGACCATCTGCGTGAAGCTCCGCTTGTAGCCGATGGTGCCGGAGTTCGCGATATTGCTGGAGATATTGGCGACGGCCTTGGAGTTGACCTTGAGGCCTGCCACACCTGCCTGCATTGCGTTCTGGATGGACATGTAGTGTTCCCTTTCGGAGTAGTCTGGCAGATTTGCGCCTGCCGGGTTCTTGCGAGTGGTTGTCAGTTCTGCGCGGTCAGCGCGGTTGCGGCATCGATAGAGGTGGCTGCGCTTCGCAGGATGTGTTGCGCCGTGCCCGTTGAGAGCGGCGTGATCGGCGGCGGGTCCGCGGCCCTCATTCCGGCGAGCTGCTCAACATGACCGCGCTTCGGCGAAGGGACACGTTCAAGGTACTCTTCAGCTGCGGTCTGGCCCTGTTCAGCGGCCAGGCGGGTTGCGGCGATGCCCTCCGGGGCAGGAAGGCGTCCGGCAGACTTCATGGCAGCCAGGGCCATGGCATCCCGCCCTTCACGAAGCGCGCTGCGGGCGATTTCCAGTGAAATAAGCTCGGCGCTTTCGCCGCGCGCATCAGGCACGCCGCCGGCCTCCAGGACCACTTTGGCGTAGTCGGCATCCAGGCTGGCCACCCGGCGGTCCGGCCGCAGCCGCAGAAGATCGAGAGCCGCCCCGGGGGTGCCTTGGCGCACAAGCTGTTTTGCCTGCTCAAGAACCAGTCGGTCAAAGAGGTCCGGGGCAATCTGATCCCGCTCACTGGCCAGCAGGCTGTCCCAGATGTCCGTGAACTCTGCGCGTGCCGCCACGGTCAGTCCTGCGGCTTCAAGGCGGTGCGCAAGGGCGCCGCGCACTGCTGCGCGCTCCGTGTGAGCCGCCATGTAAGGCTCGATCCGCCGCACGGTCGCCACCGCTTCGCTGATCCCCATGGCCTCGAGGGCTATCGCATCCCCAAGGTGGCTCAGGATGACCTTGATGCGCCGCTCCGCCAGCTCCGCCTCCGGGGTGCCAGGATGATCGGCCTCAATGAGCGCCATTGTCATGACGGCGGTCTCCGCATCCCCGAGGTCTTCCGAAACCCGTGCAAGCTGTGCCCGCATTTTCAGCGCAAGGCTGTCGCCCCGCCACTTTGGCAGCCCCTCTGCCAGAAGGTCCCTGACCCGTTCATGAACGGACCGCTCGGAGTTTTGCAGGGCCAGTTCGGCCAGCTCGATCCGCGCCTCTGCGGCTGCGCGGTCCTGATGCTCTGCCGCCCAGGCAAAGAAGTCGAAGGCCATCTGCTGCTGACCTTCCGCGCGCGCCAGCTGGCCGCGCATGAGGAGCATCTGCGATGTCCCCTCAAGGTCAGTGCCAGACTGCGCTGCATTCAGGATCTTGCGGGCAAGATCCCAATCGGATGCGTCCATGGCGGCTTTGAAGAGATGGGGCGCCAGGCGGCCGGATACAAACCGGCTGTGATCGGTCAGGCCCGCAGCCGCAGTCCGGATCCTGGTCTTGCTGACCTCCTCGCCTGACTGGATATCGGCGATGACGGACCAGACCGGATCATTCCTGACGGCCTCGGGCACAGGGGAGCCGTTTGGCGGCGGGGCTGCATCAGCGAGCAGCCGGATCATGCCAAGATACGCTTCAGCACGCGGATCAGTGCGACCATTGGCGGCGCTATCGCGCTGCGCCGCCTCAATGAAACTGGCGGCTTCAGGCAGCATCATCCAGGAAATCAGGAAGCTGGCATAATCCAGAGCGGCCGAACTGCGCAGGTTTGCGGGTGCGGATGTGTATATCTCGTCCAGTCGGGCGCGGGCGGCTGCAAAGCCTGTACCGTCCAGACGTGTGCCCAGATCAAGGCGGGCCTCAATGGCGGCCGGCGTGTGCAGCGGGACTGCGCCGCCTGCATAGACGGACACCTCCGCAGATGCACCGTTCCCGATCAGGGCCATGGAGGCGAGGGCTGCACACCCGGCAAGCTTACGGGCCTTTGAGGGCGCGCGAGAGACTGAGGGGAGATGCAAAATCATCGATACCTTCTGCTTCGAGGCTATTTGATTTTCGCATTTCTGGGGTTATGCGAAAAAACAAGATCATGTATAGTCTATCGCGCTGGCCTGGATCAACCAGAAACCGGCCATTATCAACACCTCACGGACCTGCGGGGAATATGGACAATATAGGCTACCTTGCGATTTCGCGGGCTGCGCTGCTGCAGCGCGCAACAGATATCAGCTCAAACAACATTGCCAATGCGAACACGGACGGCTTCCGCGCCTCATCGGCGATGTTTGAAAGCCTTGTCGTCGACACCGGCGCCGACAGCGATATGCGGGAGATGTCCTATGCGATCGACCGCGGCACCTACACCAGCATGGACGAGGGTGCGTTGCAGCAAACCTCCAACCCGCTGGATGTGGCGATCACCGGCGACGGGTGGTTCGGCTTTTTGACCCAGGGCGGTCAGACAGCTCTTGGACGGGCAGGCAGCTTTCTCCTCACCGCCCAGGGAGACCTGGTTACGCCATCCGGCGACATGGTTCTGGATGAGGGCGGTGCGCCCATCAACATTCCGCCGGGCTCTGGCCAGGTGGAGATTGCGCAAAACGGAACAATCACTGATGAGCGGGGCGGCGAAATTGCCCGCATCGGCGTGTTCCAGGCGCCTGACAGCAGGCATTGGACGCAGCTGGGCGGTGGCATGATGGCGCCGCGGGACGGGGTTGTGGATCTTGTGCCCGTCATTGAGCCCCGCATGTCTCAGGGGTTCGTGGAGAAATCCAACGTCAATCCTGTCACCGAGATGACCAGGATGATTTCCTTCCAGCGTCAGTATGAGGCCGCGATGAACCTCGCCAATGCGGCCGATGACCTGCGCAAGCAAACCCTGAGCCGCCTGGCGCCGAAGTAAAACAGCCAGAGTATGCGAAAAACAGAATTGAAACGGAGATTGACATGAGGACACTTGGTATCGCTGCAACGGGCATGCAGGCCCAGCAAGTCAATGTCGATGTGATTGCCAACAACATCGCCAATGCCAACACGACCGCCTTCAAGGCGGGGCGGGCAGCTTTTGCTGACCTGATTTATCAGACCATGGAGCGTGAAGGCGCGCCCAATGCGGACGGCACTGTGCGGCCGGTCGGGGTCGATGTCGGGCTCGGCGTGCGCGCCACCGGCGTGGTCCGCCTCCATACGCAGGGCGGACTCGACCAAACCGACAACCAGCTCGATCTTGCGATCGATGGTGAAGGGTATTTCGTTGTCACAAGGCCGGATGGCACCAATGCCTACAGCCGGGCGGGCAGCCTTCAGCTTTCCCCGGAAGGCGAAATCGTGACTCTGGAGGGCTATCTTCTGGAGCCTGCCATGGTGGTGCCGGACAACACCACTGAGATTGAAATCACCCAGAGCGGCCTGGTGCTGGCCTACACGTCCGATGCGGTAGAGCCCGAAGAGATCGGCCAGATCACGCTGGCGACCTTCATCAACGAGGCGGGCCTCAAACCGGCGGGCAACAACCTGATGCTGGAGACTGCTGCATCCGGGGAGCCGATGATCGGAAATCCGGGTGAGGACTCCGCCGGCATCATCCGCCAGGGCTACCTGGAAAGGTCGAATGTCGACCCGATCAAGCAAATGACGGACCTCATCACGGCTCAGCGGACATACGAGATGGGCGCGAAGGCGCTGAAGGCCGCTGATGAAATGATGCAGACCGCAAACCAGATCCGCTAATGAGCGCGCGGACCTTCTTCACCGGCGCGCTGGCGGGGCTGTCGCTTCTTGCGGGCGCTGCGCTCCATGCGGCTGAAGACCTGCTTGCGGGATCGGCAGTTGCCACTCTGGTCGAGGAGCAGCTGCTGATGGCCAGCGGCCAGGAGATTCCGCAGGACGGGCGGATTGAACTCCGGCTGCCCAAGGGGCTGCCGGACAGCGGCCTGACGCTCAAGGATTTTTCCTACGATCCGCGCTCCGGCATGTTTGCCGCACGGCTGATTGAGGCCGACGGCAGCAGCACCGGTTTCCGTGGTCAGGCCGTCATTGCGGTTCCGGCCTATGTGCCTGTGAGGCGCATCCCGGCCGGGGTTATTCTTGCGGAGAACGATCTCCGCATGACCGAAATCGCCATGATGGCCCTTCCGTCCGGGTCTCTGCGCAATCCTGAAGAGCTGATCGGCAAGGAGACGCGCCGGATCCTCCTGCAGGGGCGCCCGGTGATCGAGGGGTCTGTGACCGAGCCCCGTATCGTCAATCGCGGAGATGCAGTGACGATTGTGCTCTCGGACGGAGGGCTGAACCTTAGCGCGCCCGGCAAGGCGCTCGAAGATGGCGCCAAGGGCGACGAAGTCCGGATCGTCAATTTGAAATCAAATGCCACCCTGACGGCGGAGGTCATCTCAGATGGCGTCGTTCAGGTGGACGGGCGGTGACGGCAGCTCTGTGAAACCGTCTGATGCGAAACATTCCGAAAGAAGAACCCCAATGCGACAGAAGTCTCTCCAGAATGTGAAAATTCTCGTGTGTGCCAGCCTGGTTCTTGGCGCCTGCTCCAATTACTCCGAAAACCGGAACCCTCAGCTGTCCGGGATCGGCCTGGATGACCAGACCATGCCGGAAGCCAGCATCGTGCATGTGCCGATGCCTGATCCCGAGCCGGTCCGGACCCCGCAGCGGGCTGAAGCCTCCTCCCTGTGGCAGACCGGATCCACAGGATTTTTTGGCGACCATCGCGCCGCAAGGGTGGGTGACATTCTTACGGTGATGATTGACATCGACGATGAGGCTGAGCTGGAAAACCAGTCCCGCCGCTCGCGCTCGTCCGGCAATGAAATTGATGGATCTACATTCCTCGGGTACGGCAGCAAGCTCGATGCGGTGCTCCCGGGCATCGATCCTGGCGAACTGCCATCAGGCTCGATCGTTGATCTGTCTTCGGCCAGCACGTCCCGAGGCCAGGGCAGCATTGCCCGCAACGAGAAAATCAGCCTCAAGGTTGCCGTGATGATCATCCGCCGCCTCACAAACGGCAATCTGGTGATCGCGGGGCGCCAGGAGGTGAAGGTGAACAACGAGCTGCGCGAGCTGCGCGTTGCCGGGATCATCCGTCCGGTCGATGTCGATATGAGCAATGCCATTCCTTACGAGAAAATCGCGGAAGCCCGGATTTCCTATGGCGGGAAAGGCCAGATTTCCCGTGTGCAGACCCCGCGTTACGGCGAAGACATGCTCGACGTCGTTCTGCCCTACTAACGAGAGAGGAGCCTATGCGCCGCATATTTTTCAAGGCAACCGGTGAAGATGCGCCACCAGCACCAAGACGTTCGGTGATCGCCCTGTTCTTGGCGGTCTGCGCTGGAACCGGCTTTGCGCTGGGGACTGAGGCCGCAGCCAAGATCTTCACGCCCGCTCCGGAGGCCGAGCCGTTGGAGACCGTCGTCGTCGAGGGAATTGCCGCCAATATTCCAGGTCATGGAACCGCGACGTTCGATGCTCGAATTCTGGTCCAGAAGGCCGGGGTCGCGCCGGAGCGGCTAGCGCTGCGGGATGCGGCACTTAAGATTGCTGTCCAGGCTGGCGCCTTGCCGATCGTGCGGCAGAGCCAGGATGTCATGGAGGCATTCGGACGGGCTGTGGGCCAGCTGGCGCCGCAAGCCGGCCTCGGCTCGCTGACTTTGGAGAACGCAGTTCTCTACCGGACAGGTATCTGACTGATACCCGGAAAGGCAGCGCCACGCCCTGACAACCGGGCGTGGCGCTTGGGACATGAACGCCGGATTTACTCAGCTTGGGCCGATGCCGGCGCGGTCAGTTCAATCGTCACGCGGCGATTGCGGGCATCTTCCGGATCCGCCTCTATCAGGGGATCAACCGCGGCAACCCCGGCCACGCTCATGATACGGCCTGCAGCAATTCCCTTAGAGAGCATGGCCCGGCGCATTGCATTGGCCCGATCGGCGGACAGCTCCCAGTTCCCGTAGTTGCTGCCGCTGCGGAAGGGTCGGGCGTCCGTATGGCCGGTAATGCGGATCTCCAGGGGGAGTTCGGAAATCGCCGGAGCGAGCTGCCCCAGGATGGACAGCAGGGCTTCGCTCGGATCTGCGCTGCCAGTGCGGAACATCGGCCGGTCGCCGAGATCCACGATCTCGACGATCATGCCGTTCTCCTTCAGGGATACCATCAGGTTCTCAGAGAGAGCCGCAAGCTCAGGGCTTTCCTCGAAGCTTTCATTGATGCGGTCCCTGGTGGCTTCAAGCTGTTCAGACAGAGTGGCTCCGCCCTTTTCTTCGGGCGTTGTGGTCTCCTTGTCGAGCTGCAGCCAAGGGTTTACGGCTCCGGATCGGGCTTCGGCAGTGTCTGTGTCCTCAAGACCGATCTGATCCGGGCCTGTCGGAGAAGAATCCGCCTCAGGGGTCAGTTCGCTCTGAGGCTGCTGAACCGCTTTGATCTCCATGCCGATGCCATTGATCTCCACGAGGGGGATCTCTGAAGGCGTGAAGAAGTCCGCAAGGCCGCGCAGCTGCTCCTCATTGGATCCGGACAGAATCCAGAGCAGCAGAAAGAAGGCCATCAGGGCCGTCATGAAGTCCGCATAGGCCACCTTCCAGTTCCCGCCATGATGTCCTTTCTTCACTTTCTTGGGACGCTTGATGATGACGGCATGATTGTCGTGTTTCGGGGACATGTTGCTCTGTCTTTCCAGGTGAGGATATTGCGGTGTCCATCTGTGAAAAATGGACTTTCGATGGTAACTCTACCGCTCAGGGACTTGTGAAAAAAGAAAAAATGCTGCACTCTCTCCATCGCCCCGCTGCTGGGCTGGGAAAAATGCGAAGGAAGCGGTTGCCTGCCTTCTGGAATACCTCCAATGACGCGGCGTCCGCGAATGATTATCCGGAAATCCGGATTTTCCCGGCCCTGCGGTGGAATTTGGGAATACATATGCTGGACAGCACCACGATTGGCTTCAATGAAGATGTGGATGACGAGCAGGGCTGGATACGCGACTGGAAACGGAGCCGGAATCCATTGGCCCTAAACCGCATCGTGGACAAGAACCTCTCCAAGATTCAGGCCATGGCACGGCGCCGGACACGATCTCAGAATGAACGTGATGACCTGGTTTCCGCTGGCACGGAGGCCATGATCAAGGCTTTGCGCAAATACGAGCCGGCACCTGATGTTCCGTTCTTCGCCTATGCGGTCAAATTCATCCGCTCCGCGATGGCGCAGGAGGCAGCGTTTCCAAGCAGGATTGTAGATATTCCGGAAAACCGGCTGCGGACAGCGAAAGCTGGCCAGATGGATGAAGATGAGGCCGCCCTGGTCTTTGAGGCGCGCTATGTTACCGACATCGACGACCTGCATGAGGTGACCGCGTCCTCGACAGCGGTTACGGCTGAAACGTCCATGGTCAAGGACGAGATCCAGTCGGGCATCAGGAAGGTGCTCGATCTGGCCGGGGAAGCGCTGACACCTGTTGAAGCCGAAATCATCTTCAACCGGCTGTCCGAAGACGGGCCTGTGGACGAGCTCGCTGCCAAACTTGACATGCCGGTGGCGAAGATGCGAAAAATCGAAAGCCGAGCCATGGCCCGGATGAAAAATTATCTGCTCAAGCGCGGCGTGACCGCCGATTTCATGAATGCGGAGTATTGATGCAAGTCCCCTTCCTCACGATGCCGCACAATGCGCCTGCGCAAACCGCACCAGCCGCCTCATCGAGCGGGTTTGAACGTGTCCTCAACGCCGCATCGGATACAGACCCCCTGCCGGTCGCGCAGGACGAGAAGCGCCCGGACAGGGATGGCGTGCCGGATGATCAGAAGGCGCCACCTGAAAAGCTCCCCCAACCCGAGGACCTCCCGGCCGACAATGCAGGCAGCTCGGAACTTCCGGATCCGGAGGCGGCATCTGCTGGCGGCATAGAGCAAGCGCTCTCTGCGCGAAATGATCCATTGCCGCAGGGCGAGCCTATTGAGGCAGTCGAAGACGCTGCTCGCGGTGAGGATATTCCCGTGTCCGTCCCCTTCAGTCCAGAAGCGGTGACCGGACTGGATGCCGAACCGGCCGAGGCGGTGATTGCGCTCGGGGATGATCGCAAAGCCGCCGTTATCCCCGATGCGGATGCGGCGGCGCCCGTTGTTGCCCGTAACGTTCAGTCTTTGGATGTGCGGCCGGTTGAACCTGCTCAGGATCATGAGGCTGGCTTGGCTGAGGCTGCAGCTGTGCAAGATACCGGGGCTGAAGAGGTTGTACCGGTCCAGGCCGGATCTGTGCCTGCTGCAGCCGGGGCATCTGAGGTGCATAATGCGTCGCAGCTCGGCCAAGCTCAGCCCGCATCCGGCCCCGGCAATGCGGCCATTGAGGCTGGCCTTCAGGCCTCGGCCAAGAGCCCTGATGTGGTCGGCCAGCGCGCCCTGACTGCTGGTGCCGCCCAACCGTCACCCTTTGACCGGATGGTGGATGATGCGGGCGGCAAGGGCAGCGCGCCGGAGCGGGACATTGTGGAGGTGCGAACCGCGGGAGCGGCGAAGCCGTCACAATCCCTGCAAGCCGCAGCCTCCGGCCCCCAGTTGCAGGACGCGACCATTCTTCCCCAGCAGATGCGGCTTGCGGCCGTGCAGCCGGCAATGAGCCCGGAAGCCCCGCAACCGGCACCCCAGCCCAATTCCCCAATCGTGCGCCAGGTCGTTGATCAGCTGGTCCAAATTCCCACTGAGACAGGCACCGCAACGATCCGGCTGAAGCCGCACGGCATGGGCGTCATCGAGATTTCGGTGGATCGGGCGGCCGATGGCCGCCTTGAAGTGGATATGCGGGTTCAGAACCCTCTGGTGCTGGAGGCAATGCGCAATGAGCGGAGCGCGATTTCCCATCTCTTCCAGCCTTCCGGAGGCAACAGCGGGGGATCTCTCAACATGGACCTCTTCCAGCCCGGCACCGGGCGGGGCGGTCAAGGCCAGCAGCAGGGGCAGACGCCGCGCACCGCTGACGGCTCAAGCGAAGGCCCGGACCGGGCGGAGAGCCTGGACAATTCCGGGCCAGACGATAATGCGCCGCGCAGCCAGGCCCGGTCCGCGGGCGGACTTAACATCCTGACATAAGGGGGTTCCCATGAGCATCAGCTCCATTACCAATGCCTCGGTGGCACCGGCCTCCGATGGATCACTCTCGAAGCTTTCCGAAGATTATGAGACATTCCTCGGCTTGCTTGTTGCCCAGATTAAGAACCAGGACCCTCTGGAGCCCATGGACCCGACGCAGTTCGTGTCCCAGATCGCGACTTTGACCCAGGTTGAGCAATCTGTGAAAACCAACTCCCAGCTGGAGCAGCTGCGGTCCACGCTCGCCCTGACGGCTTCGATGTCTGAGGCGTCTTTGATCGGCCGGTCGGTCACTGTGCCTTCGAACAGCATTACTGTCGATGAGGCCGGGTCGCCGGTCAGCTTCAGTTACGAGATCGAAGGCGAGGCGGCATCAGTGACTGCGATCATCAGCGATGCCGAAGGCAACGTCCTGCGCATGATTGAGGGGCTCCCGGGGGAGGGCGGGAAGCTGAATTCTGTCACCTGGGATGGCTACGATGCACAGGGTGCCCCGATCGGTGCGGGCACCTACACCATCTCGCTTGCGGCAGAAGGCGCGTCCGGCGGATACAACACCTATATCCGCGACACCGTGACATCTGTTTCTTACGTCGCCGGTGAGCAGCTCCTGAACCTGGCCATGGGCGGATCCGCCAGCAGTGGGGATATCGTCAAGATCGAATGAACTGGACATCCCAAAGTGCGAAAATCGGATTGATCATTTCATATGGGGCGGCTAGCCTCAAAGTGCGAAAAGGGGAGTTAGCCGTGCTTCGGCCCTCTCCGGACTGAAAGACCAAATGGATTGCCAATGACCCAACAAACCTCCCCGGGGGATGCTTCCGTGTCCCCTGATCCAATCGTTACTGTCTATTCCCGTCCCGCCTGTGTGCAATGCGAAGCGACCAAGCGCGCGATGACGCAGAAGGGCATTGCCTTCACAGCTGTCGACCTGACGGACAATCCTGACGCCGAGGCTGCGGTAACCGCACTTGGCCATCGCAGCCTTCCCGTTGTTGTTGCCGGCAATGAGCATTGGTCCGGCTTCCAGCCCGGACGCATCGCCGGCTTGCAGGCGTAAGGCCCGGGCATGCTGGGCATCGAGCAGGGCAAGATCGTCTACTGGAGCGGCAAGACCGGCAACACCGAGCGTTTTGTCTCCAAGATTGGCCTTCCCAGTATCCGGATCGCCAACCATGGGGATCCGGTGCGGGTCGAGGAGCCCTTCGTGCTCATCACGCCCACCTACGCCGATGGCTTGGGCCGCGGCGCCATTCCGAAACCCGTTGATCGATTTCTGAATGCCCCCGGCAATCGCCGTTGGCTGCTGGGGGTGATCGGCGGCGGAAATCGTAACTTCGGCCGGATGTTTGCGCAGGGTGCAACGGCCGTTTCCGTCAACTGCGGTGTGCCGGTCCTGCACCGGTTTGAGCTGGCAGGGATGCCTGCTGACGTCGACCGCGTAAGAGAAGGATTGATCAGGCTATGGACGGCTCAGTCGAAAACATCTTTGGCGGCGTAAGCGAGGATTTCTACTCGCTCAACGCCCGCCTGAAATTCACCGATCCGGACGGCAATGTCGACTTCGACGCTGACCGGCGCGCGGTGCGGCAATACTTCCTGGAGCACGTCAACCAGAACACGGTCTTCTTCCACTCGCTGGAGGAAAAACTGAACTACCTGGTCGATGAGGGCTACTACGAGAAAGAGGTCTTGGATCTCTACCCGTTCTCGTTCCTCGAGAAGATCTGGGACGCGGCATTCGCCCATAAATTCCGCTTCCCGACCCTCATGGGGGCCTACAAGTATTACCGCTCCTATACGCTGAAGACGCGTGACGGCAAACGCTACCTGGAGCGTTTCGAAGACCGCATCTGCATGGTTGCGCTTGGACTGGCCCGTGGCGACCAGGATTTCGCGATGACTCTGATGCGGGAGATGATCTCGGGCCGCTACCAGCCGGCGACGCCGACCTTCCTCAACACCGGCAAGAAAAGCCGCGGCGAGCTGGTCTCCTGCTTCCTTCTGCGCATCGAAGACAACATGGAATCCATCGCGCGGGGCATCAACTCGGCGCTGCAGCTGTCCAAGCGCGGCGGCGGCGTGGCCCTGAACCTGACCAACCTGCGCGAGGAAGGGGCGCCGATCAAGGGCATCGAAGGCCAGTGCGCCGGTGTGATTCCGGTGATGAAGCTTCTGGAAGACAGCTTCTCCTACGCAAATCAGCTTGGCGCGCGGCCCGGCGCAGGTGCGGCCTATCTCAGCGTCCACCATCCGGATATCCTCAGGTTCCTGGACACCAAGCGTGAAAATGCGGATGAGAAGATCCGGATCAAGACCCTGTCCCTTGGTCTCGTGATCACCGATGTTTTCATGCAGGTGGCCAAGCGCAATGGCGATGTCTACCTGTTCTCTCCGCATGACGTCCAAAAGGTCTATGGCTGCGGCATGACCGAGATCTCCGTCACCGAGAAATACGACGAGATGGTGGCAGACGAGCGGATCCGCAAAACCAAGGTCCGGGCCCGCAAGATCCTGGAGATCGCCGCCGCCATCCAGGCTGAAAGCGGCTACCCCTACATCGTGTTCGAGGACACGGTAAACCGCGCCAACCCGGTGGATGGCCGCGTGACCATGTCCAATCTCTGTACGGAAATCCTGCAGGTCTCCACGCCTTCGTCTTTCACGGAAGATCTGGGCTATGAAGACACCGGCCACGATATCTCCTGCAACCTTGGCTCGCAGAACATCGCCAAGATGATGGATGGCGGGGATCTGGGAGCACCAACCCGGGCGGCGATCTTTGCCCTGACCGCCGTGAGCGAGATGAGTGCGATCGACGCTGTCCCGTCGGTGCGCCGCGGGAATGACGCGATGCACGCGATCGGGCTCGGCCAGATGAACCTGCACGGCTTTCTGGCGCGCGAAGGCATTCGCTATGACAGCCCGGAAGCGGTTGAGTTCACCAGCTGCTATTTCGCTGCAATCACTCATCATGCGATCTCGGCATCCAATGAGCTGGCACAGCAGCGCGGCCGCGCCTTTCTGGGCTTTGAAAAGAGCACCTATGCGGATGGCAGCTTCTTCGAGAAGTATGTGACCCGTGACTGGCTGCCGGTGTCGGACCGGGTGCGTGACCTGTTTGCCAAACACGGTGTGCAGCTACCCAAACGCGCAGACTGGGAGGCGCTCAAGGAGCGCGTCATGCAGCACGGCATCTACAATGCCTACCTGCAGGCAATCGCGCCGACAGGGTCGATCTCCTACATCAACCACTCGACCTCCGCGATCCATCCGGCTCCGCAGCTGATTGAGAACCGCAAGGAAGGGAAGACCGGCCTGATCTACATCCCGGCGCCGTTCCTGAGCAATGAGAACATGGCCACCTACGGCGATGCCTATTCGATCGGCTGGAAGGCAATCGTAGACGTCTACGCCGCCGCCACCGAGCATATCGACCAGGGCGCCGCAATGACGCTGTTCTTCACGCGCAACATTGATGACGGGCAGGGCGGCCGCAGGCCGATCACGACCCGCGACATCAACAAGGCGCAGATCTACGCCTACGCCAAGGGGATCAAGACGATCTACTACATCCGCATGAGCGACGACAAGCTCGAGGGGATGGATGATCAGGCCGTCTGTGAATCCTGTTCCATCTGAGGGGCTTGCCATGATCAAACACGGAAACCTCGAAATCGCTGAACTGATCAGCAAAGGCATGGCCCGCTTTCCCGGCGGGCCGCCGAAGTGCCCTTTCCTTGAGCCCCTTGCCGACCGCATTGCGCGCATTGCGGAAACCAAGGATGCCGCCGAGCGCGACGGTGCGGTAAGTGCGCTCATCCTGTCCCTGAGGGGAACGGAGGATGCCACCTACCTGCACAACACGCCGGTTCAGCAATTGGGGGAGGAGCTGATTGAGGCGGCTTCCGCATACGTGGATGCGTGCGTGGAGGATGGGCATACCCTTGCTCTTGGCCCCCGCATCACCCTTCGTGCTGCGCACAATCGGCTGCAGGCCGTCTATGCGGCTTTCGTTCAGCCCGAAGCGCTTGCGGAGCCTGAAGAGGCGAGCAGCGCGCCCTCACCCTGAATTCCCCATTTACGATGACGCCAGGCCGCTCCGGCAGCCTCTTCCATCAGAGGATTTGACACATGAAAGATACCATTCGCGCGATCAACTGGAACAAGATCGAAGACGAAAAGGACAGCCAGGTCTTTGACCGGATGAAAACCAACATCTGGTTTCCGGAAAAGGTCCCGGTCTCCAATGACCTGCAGGCTTGGTCGCGCCTGACCGAAGCGGAGCAGCTGCTGACCATGCGGGTTTTCACCGGGCTGACCATGCTCGATACCGTGCAGGCGCAGATCGGCGCGCCGTCGATGCTGAATGATGCGATCACGCCGCATGAAAAATCCTGCCTGTCGCTGATCCAGCTGATGGAAGAGGTGCATGCCAAGTCCTACAGCCGGATCTTTTCGACCCTGTGCTCGAGCGATGCAATCGATGAGGCATTCGCCTGGTCCGAAGAAAACGAGCATTTGCAGGCCAAGGCCCGCCTGGTGATCGATGCCTATGAGGAAGACCGGGAGCCTCTGAAGAAGAAAATTGCGTCGACCTTCCTGGAAAGTTTCCTCTTCTATTCGGGCTTCTATCTGCCGATGTATTTCTCCTCCCGCGGCAAGCTCACCAACACCGCCGATATGATCCGCCTGATCATCCGGGACGAGGCCATCCATGGCTACTACATCGGCTACAAGTTCCAGCGCGGCGCTGAGAAGGTCTCGCCGGAGAAGCGTGAGGAGCTGAAGGGCTGGGCGTTTGACCTGCTGTTTCAGCTCTACGAGATCGAGGAGCGTTACACGGAAGAGCTCTATGACGGGACCGGACTCACCGAGGATGTGAAACGCTTCCTGCAGTACAATGCCAACAAGGCCCTGCAGAACCTCGGCTATGAGCCCTTGTTCCCGGTCGGGGCCGGCGATGTGAACCCGGCCGTTCTGGCGGCCTTGACCAATGACAGCGAGAATCACGACTTTTTCTCGGGGTCCGGTTCAAGCTACCTGGTCATTCCGGTTGAAGAGACTTCCGATGCTGACTGGGATGCTGTCGCGGACGGCTGATCGCAGAGGGGAGCGCCGCTAGGTGCTCCCCGACTCACTTGCGGAGGCGGGGCCTGCGCCAAATCAAAAATAATGCGAAAAAGTAACTGACAAAATATAAAATCAGGCTATGATCTGTTCAGCCCGTTTATTTGGGCGCTCGATTGGAGTGACAAGATGATTGAAAATACTGCGGCGCCTGTGCGCCACAGTCACATGATTGGTGCGAGCAGCATTCAGCAGCCAGCGGGTCATGGGGTCCGGCCTGGCAACGGCAATCGTTGCAGCGGCTGCCTGGGCCCCGGAGGCCAGGAAAGTCTTCTGAAGCTGCGCCTCGAATTCCCCGACATCCATTTCCTGTCCGATACCGGCCGCTGCGGAAAATGCGAAAAAGTATGCGATGTGTATGACCTCGCGTTTCTCCTGCTACTGCGCTGGCACGGATGCTTGCGCAGCAAGGGCAGCGCCGGCCTTGCTGCGGCTTATCCGGTCCGCCGTTTGCGGTGTGCAGATCCCGCGACTGCGCCCGTTATGTCTCCTGGTGAAATCCGAAAGCGTGAAGCCCTGCGCCGGCTGAGGGCGGTTGATTGATGGGGCAGCAGGTGGAGATTTCGAAGATTGGCAACCTCGTCCGCCTGGAGAGGCAGCGCCGGGGTCTGACGCAGCAGACATTGGCGGACATGGCCTCTGTCAGCAAAGGCCGGGTTGAAGCGATTGAGAATGGCCGCTGCCTCGATATGGGGCTTGGCACCGTGAGCGCGGTCATCTCGGCGCTGGGGTTTCACCTCTGCGTGCATCGGCCGGAGTAGCTGAAAAAGTCTGTTTTGTCCAGTGAATTTCGCATTTTCACGATCACGTCATACAGTTTGGCGAAGTGCGAAAATAGTGATTGGAGTGACCGATGCTGAGGACGACCCTGCTATCTCTAACCGTTTGCGCCGGAGCTGCAGCAGCAAACGCGGAGGCCGGGTTTCAACCGGTAAACGATCGCCCCTTCCTGGACCTGATCGGTGAAATCGAAGGTCCGGACGGCTATGACGATATTGTCCTGGATGCACCGCTGCAGCCGCCGCGGCCGATCACACAGATGACCATCAATGAGGTCCTGGAATACCAGAGGGCGCTGCAGTTGGAGGGCTCGCATTCATCCGCAGTAGGGCGGTACCAGTTCATCCGCAAGACGCTGGCCTATATGGTCGACAAGTATGAGATCGATGGAGATCAGCTGTTCGGCAAGGTCATGCAGGATTCATTGGCTCGGCGAATGATGGTGAAATGCGACTTCTACGAGGCTGATGCGAGTGAGAGCCGGGTGGGCAATTGCCTGGCCAGGGCCTGGGCGTCGCTGCCAATGATGTCCGGCGAGAAAGCCGGTCAATCCTACTATGGAGAGGTTGGCACAAACAAAGCGCATGCGACCAGGAGCGAGGTCCTGGTGGCCTTGCGGCAGCGGTTCGCTGAAGATCCTCTTCCGGAATATGAGGTGGCCTCCAATGACCGCCTGCCGGTGATCCGAAATACCAGGGACTCACAGGTCGCGGACCGCATTCCGCTTGAGCCGTGAATTATGTGAATATCTGAAGGTGTGGTCTGATATTCGCATTGAATTCGGATATGCTCGCATCAGTTGATCTTCGAAGGCAAGAATGGAGCCGATAATGACCCTTGATCCCTGCAAGACCGGCCGCAGGAGCTTTCTCACCGCTGCAGCTGCCGCGGGCCTTGTCGCCATGTCCGGCGCCGCTGTTGCAAGCTCGGAGCCGGTCGACCCCTGGGTGACCCGCGAGCTTTACACCTGGGAAAAGCACCGCCTGGCCACGCTGGCGGAGAAGCTGAACGACACGCTGGCCGATCTCCCGGTCGAAACCAGGGTTCTCCCCGGCCACCTGCGGGTCCGCATTCCGGCCAGCCTGGCCTATGTTCCCGGAAAAGATGCGCTGAACCCGGATGGGGTTGCAGTTCTGACACTCGTCGCTGAGAAGCTGGCCGATCAGAAACGCGTCAGCGTGGAGATCGTGGGTCATCATGACACCCGTGCCAATGACTACGAAGCCTACGTCTTCACTCAGCGCCGGGCGGTCGCGGCCAAATCCGCATTGGAAAGCAGGGGGATTTCCCCGGCACGGCTCAAGGCCACCGGCCTGGGGATGAAGTTCCCCTTCACAGACGGCGGTTCCGCGGAAAATCAGCGGATCGAACTGATCATCCGGCCGGTCTGACGTGAAGGGTGACAGCCTTCTGAGCCAGGGGCGCCGGACAGGCGCCCCGTCCGGTGCTTTCGAGGTCTGGGTTGAAGTCAGATGCTCGACCTGTCCGGAGCAGATAGCGGGCGTATATGCCACCCACAGCATTCCGCATCGTGAAATTGAGGAGGCTGGCCGCCGGGCGGGCGCCGTTCTTGTTGACGGCCGCTGGATCTGCAGGTGCTGCGCCGGGAAGATCCTGGAGCGAAAAAGGGCCACGCAGGGCCGTAAATGAGCTGCCTTGCATTTGATCAATTGAAGAGTGCGGGTCTAGCGCCTAGAAATTATCCATGAAACGAAGCGAAACCGGGCACCACCCGGTCAGCACAGAGGCCGGTTGAAACCCGGAAAGGAGACATCATGAGCAACATGACCAAATCAGATTACCTGGGCGCGATTGCTGAGAAAGCAGGCGTGACGAAGACCGAGGCGGAAAAGATCGTGAATGCGATCGAGGAAGTGACCCGCGAGCAGGTTGCCGGCGGCGCGACTGTTCCGATCCCGGGCGTGGGTAAAGTCGCTGCGGTGGACAAGCCCGAGCGCACCATGCGTAACCCAGCCACCGGCGAGACCTTCGTCAAGGCCGCGCACAAGGCGCCGAAGGTCACCATCGGCAAGGCGTTGAAGGATGCTGTCAACGGCTGATCAGCCCGGATCTCAAGATGAGAAAGGCCCGCTTGCTTGCGGGCCTTCTTTTTTCTGGGCTATTGCTAAGCCACTGTATTAATCGGGTTTAGCCGGCCAAACCGAGGAGGATCTCAGCGCAGATGTTCAGTTTCAACGAGTTCCTGCAGAGGATCGGCCTCGACCCGGCGCGAACGCGCCTCTTGCGTCATAAGAAAGGGGACAGCGTCGCTGCATGGCGCCGCGGCCGCGAGCGCGCTTTCGGGTGTTTCGCCAGCTTTCAAACGCTCGACAACTCCCCCTATAACGGCAACGTCACCCATGCATGCCACTTCTTGCCCGGCCCAGGCCGCCCTGATGGCTCACACACAGCGCTTTTCCTTGGCACCACACGCATCCTCGACCGGTGGGTTTGGAATGGCGATCGGCTGCCGGCCTTGCAAGATGCGGAGGTGATTGAAAGCGAGCGCGGGAAAGAGGGCGTGGAGGCATTTGATCTGGAATGGATCGAGCCTGGTCATGACTACTCGGAGCGCATGCTTATCCACTGGGGCAGGAACGCCCGCACCTGGTCGCAATGGGCCGGCGAGCAGCCGAAAGACATCCTGGAAATCCGCCTCACGGCGCAAGAGCCGCCTTTTCCGGGTTTCTCAGCCTTCCTCTCGCGGATCAGCGAGATCCAGAAATTCCCCGCGAGCTGGCTTAATGCGCTCAGCTCAGTGGGCGGCATCTACTTGCTGGTGGCGGATAACGGCGATCAATACGTTGGTTCGGCCGCGGGGCAGGATGGCTTCCTCGGACGGTGGCGCCACTATGCGGCCAACGGAAATGGCGGCAACCGGCTTCTCATCGAGCGCGGCCATCGGGACTATCAGATCTCGATCCTTGAGGTTGCATCACCGGATATGGCCGCGGCCGATATTATCAGGCGCGAGAGCTTTTGGAAGGACAAGCTTGGCGCCAGGGCTCATGGGCTGAACGCCAACTGATCCTGCTGCTATCCCATATCGAACTCCGGCTCTTGCCGGGGGGCATAGATCAGCTGCTTTGCGTCTGACAGGAGGCCGTGGACTTTTTCGCCCAGGTAACCGGTAAAGCCGGGCCGATCGAAGGTGTTCCGGCGCGCGGCGGGGGCAATGAAGCGGGACATCTCGTTTGTGAACTCCCGGGACGCCACTGTTTCCCTGATGCTGTCGATCCGCTGGTCGATCAGATCCTCGTAATTCTCAATGCCGTAGTCCTCGATCTTGCTGCAAATCAGCTCTGGCCTGACCTCCGCACCCTTTCCTGCAAGCCATTGCAGGTCCCAGATGTCCCGGTGCCGTTTGTAGGTCGTGCAGGCCACAAGGGAGACGATCTTGTCGGCCAGGATCTCGTCCAGCGTTTCCGTGCCGATCAGGATGTCATCGTACCCATCGGGCAGCATGTTGTAATTTCGCATTGGGGAGCGCAGCTCCGAGGTGTATGCGGGAACATTCGCCACCTCGAATTTGATCTTCTGCTGCGGCAGGTCAGGGCGCCCAGGGTTGGTGATCACTGAAATCTGCCAGCGGTCAGTCTTCACCCCGAAATAGGTCGCATCCTCCCGCATCTCCTTTGGGTTCTTCACCCGGATATCCAAGAGGTAACGCTGCGAGATATGGGCCTCAACACAGTCCCGGATCTCCTTCAGCTGCGATGGCGCAAAGTTGCGGCCGCCGACGAAATCGAGATCCTCGGAAAAACGCGGCGCCCGGTGGCACAGGCGCAGCGAGGTCCCGCCCTGGAAGGTCAGGTTTTCCAGCAGCCCTTCGCGATCCAGGGCGAAGAGGATGTCATAATGCAGCAGCTCCTTCTCAACCACCGGGCGGAGACCGGAGAGCTCGGGGTCACGCATTGCGTGATCAACAACTTCATTAAAACTCGGCATCAAGACTCTCCTCTTCCACCTCGGGTGTGACCAGATGCGTGTTGCGCCCGACACGGCGCAGATCCCGCAGGGCCCGGTCGGGGGACGCAATTTTCAAGGGGCGGCCAACATCCTGAAGCTGGTCGAAGAATTCGCTCCAGGGCTGATGGGTATGGGTGAATTCGATATCGCCCCAAGGTGTTTTGAATTCTCCGGATCGGCCGGTTGTCATAACCGTCAGCCGTCCCACCGGGATCTGGGAGATCCATCCGTGTTCGGACAGAGCGCACTCCAGGCTCACATAGTTGTGGGAACCGCGGCGGATCGTTCGTGCAATTTCCTCCACCAGGTTGGTGGTCGGCTGGCTGGTCCTGTTGAAGACGTAAATGCCGCGCGCGGCGCGCTTGATTACTGGCTGGTCCGCCGCCGCGAACTTCCGCAGTTGCACGAGGAAGGAGTCATACTTCCCTTGGGGAAACAGTTTTCGCAAATCACCCGTTGTAAAGACCCGCCGCCCTTTCCGGTCCCAGTCTTCCAGTTTCTTATGCAGGTCAGCTAGCTTCATTTTCCGGATAACTCATCGCGAACGCAGCCAATTGGCTACACTTCTGTCAAGATATTGACGGTGTGCGAAAAAACAAAACGGCATTTGATCCACCGCGCCGTGAGGGTGGTGAAGCGGACAGTCATAATGTGCGCTCCGGCGAACATTATGCCGTGTAGGGTTTGCGGGAGGTTGCATGCGAGATGCGAAAAACAATCTTGCATTTCGATCAGAGGAGCTTAGGATGTCCTCATTGAAAATAGGGTAGCAATGCCCTCAGGCGGAAAGAGATACAGGATTATGAATACTGCAGCTGGTGTTCAGCATTTCCACAGAAAGAGCCAAGCATCTCACAGCATCGATATTTCGGACGAGTTCGTCCGGGTTGGAAACAGGGCATGGGCTTTAGGCCATATCCAAGAGGTATCGGTTTGCAAGCACGACACTTCCGACGGTTCCATCATGGCAGCTGGCATAGGCCTGAGTTTCCTCATTGCCGCTTTCACGCTCCCGGGGATCTTGGTCAGGTCGCCTGCTGTTGCTACGGCCTTGACCATTGGCGGAATTTTATCCTTGATTGCGGCCTACTTCCTCTACGACGGCATGAAATATGTCGTGGCAATCAAGGTGGGAGGTCACAAGTCGGAAGTCTTCTCTGGCAGAGACCCCCAGGAAGCAGGCCAAATCAAGGAAAGGATCGAGCGGGCGATCGCCAAGAGCAAGCATCTGCCGGACAACTGACGAAGACCTTTAGGGGAGAGCCGAGGCTCTCCCTTATGACTTGATCTGCTTCTGCGTGGGGGTGCTGCTAGAAACAGATCAATCCGCCTGCAGCGAGTTCAGAACCTTGATGATCTCGGAGCCAAGACTGCGTGTGTTTTTGGCCCTGCTCATCGAGTTCAGCAGCTCAACACCGATATCCGATGCGATCGGCCGCAGGGCGGGCTTGGTCACCGGAACCAGCTGGCCGTTTTCAAAGGCGATGATCGTGCCATTCTCGAGCTGCGCCACGCGCATGTCCCGCCAGGTTGCGCTGGCCACTTCCGCAAGTTCCGAGATCGGCTTGGCGGGCGGCTTCAGGATGGCGTTGACCGGAAGGTAGACCCCACCTGCCACTTCCCTCAGCTCGCTTTTCAGTTCCTCAACTGAGCAGTCGAGCAGTTCCTTGATGGAGGGCTCATCTTCTTCAATGCAGATCTGGAGGACCATGACGCGGGTGGCATGATCAAGCGTGCTGGCATTGAAGTTGATCCGCTTTGAGGAGGTGAAAGTCTTGACCGAAATCTTCTCACCCTCGGCGGAGACGACGTCGTAACCGGCCTGATTGACCGATAAGGCCAGCTGGCCGCGCGTGATCATTGCGGCGTAAAGCTCTCCGATCCGGCCGGTCAGGTGGCGAAGCTCCGCAATTGGAGCGCCCCATGCGAGTTCCTTTTCAAACCATTGCAGCGCCTCAGACAGGGAGCGGATGATCTGGGTCTGGCTCAGGCTCATTCCGGCACCACATAGGCAACGGGGCCGAGGTTGGCGTTCAGGAACCAGTCGCGGTGCTTCAGGTCGCCATCGGCAAGCGTCATCTTGGATGTGGAATGCACAAACGTGCAATCGCCAGCCGCCTGCCGCCCTGCGCCAGCGCTCGCCGCTTTCCCGGCTAGCTTCGAAGGCCGGTAGTCGAAAGCACCAGAAAAGGCCGGGGAAGCAGCCAGGCAGAAGGCCGCGATGCAGGCAAAAGAACGTAGTATCAGCATCAATCAAATTTCCATGAAAAGGATTGTGCTCTTGATACACGCTTAAGTGGTGGCGCGTCGAGTCCGCCTAGCAGCAAAGACTGTCGACGACGGTCACCGCGCAGGGCGTTCTTCTGGCGCCTTTCTTAGGGTTTGTCTGGCCGGGTATCCCTCGACGGCCCTGGTGAAGGGAGAGCCGAAGCCCTCCCCAGCCCTGTAGGTGCGCGACTACTGGGTGTCCTGTGTATCGCGGTGTGCAGGCTCGCGCAGGGCGTCCTGCAGCATTTCGCTCTTAGACCAGCGCTCGACGGATGCCGCGCGGCGCTTGGGGGCATCCTTCATGAAGGCGATTTGTTCATCTCTGCTCAAAGGTGCCTGACCCATGCCGATCTCCCAATGTGGCAACACGAACCCCGCATGCATGCTTCAATCCGCAGGACAGATCCTAATAGCTTACCTGTAGAATTTCCAATCCCCAGGCTTAAGCGGCTCGCCCGGCGCCGCGTACTGCGCGCTGGAACATCAAAGCCATCAGCATCTCTCGCGCCTCCTGGTCTTGCATAAACGCGTTCCGCATCGCGTTGTCGCGCTGGAACGCCTGGATCGCCCGGCGCATAAACTCAGCATCAAACCGCGGCCGTACATCCCGCGGATCATTATTGCGCAGCATCTCCGCCCAAATGTCGTCTCCCAGGATATCGTTGTTCACCGCCTCGAAGCGGATGTAGTCCTCTTCGGAGAATTCGGTGCCGTGTCGCGCATTGAAAGCGGTGATGATCTCGGTAAGGGTCTTGGATTCCTCTTCCGTGTAGGGGTTGGCGCCAAACCGGTCGATCGGGCTCAATGCCTGATTGTCGTCTTTCCCCAGTGAGGCGTCTTGCACCTCCCCTTCTTCCTGAAGCCGGAATGCAGCCATCTCGAGCATGTCGTCGGTTACATCCTCGCCCTGTGGGGCCTGACGGGTCGGCAGAATGCGTTTCAACCAGGAGCCATAGAGGTGCAGCTTTTCAAGGTCCGTATCTCCAAGATTCACGACCTGGGCAATGAAGGAATAGAAGCGCAGGAAGGATGCCAGAACCTGGCGAAATTCCTCCTGGTCACTTTCGTTCAGGTTCTCGCTGAAGCGTGTGACTGCGTGGCGAACAATACCTTCAAGAACTGGGCGTTCATCCGCACGCTTGGTGGCCGTCAGGAAGCGGTTAGCGAACCGGTCGATCTCTGCCGTGTTGAGGATACCGAAAGCTTTCAGGCGGGCTTCCAGGTTATAGACCTGGTTGGGATCCGAAATGTCTTCGAGTTGCGTGACATTGTAGTAGGGCTTGAAGGCCTCCTGGATTTCTTCAACGGTGTTCCGGAAATCGAGGATAAAGGTGCGCTCCTTGGTGGGATAAATGCGGTTCAAGCGCGCCAAGGTTTGAACCGCCTGCAACCCGCTCAAACGGCGGTCGACATACATCGCCACGAGCTTCGGCTGGTCGAAGCCGGTCTGGTACTTCTCGGCGACCACCAGAACGTTGTAGGCATCCCCATCAAACTGGCGTGGCAGTTCGGTCTCGGAAAAACCGTTGACCCCGGGCTCGGTATAGGGTTCGCCGTCAACCAAAACTTCTCCAGAGAAGGCGACCAGGGCGGTCACCTCGGTGTAGCCGTTATCCTTGATGTATTTCGTGATCGCCTGATGCGTCTTGATTGCGTGCTCCCGGCTCGATGTCACTACCATGGCCTTGGCCTGGCCGCCCAGCTCCGGAATTGCGTGGCGGCGGAAATGCTCCACTATCACTTCGGCCTTTTGGGACATGGCCGTTTCATGGAAGTCGATGAAGCGGGCAACCTTGCGAGAAGACTTGCGCTGAAGAAGCTCCGGATCCTCATCGATCGCCTTTTCAAGCTTCGCATAGGACTTGTAAGTCTGGTAGTTGCGCAGCACGTCAAGAATGAAATTCTCTTCAACGGCCTGACGCATCGAATAAAGGTGGAACGGCTCCGGGCCGTTTTCTCCCATGCGCCCGAAACGCTCCATGGTGACATTCTTGGGCGTTGCGGTGAACGCAAGATAGGACAGATTGGCTTGGGGGCCGCGAAGCCGCTGCAGCTCCAGAAGGGCCTGCTCGGTCGCATCAAGCTCCTTTTCCTCATCGGAGAGCTCGCCATCCGCCAAGACGCGCGCCATACTATCGGCGTGCTTGCCTGACTGAGAGCTATGGGCCTCGTCGATGATGATCGCAAAGCGTTTGTGGTCTTCGTTCTTCAGAACGGAAAGCTGCTCCGTCGAGAACTTGTGGATCGTAGAGATGATGATCTTTGCGCCGTCCTCGATGGCCTTCTTGAGTTGGCGTGAAGTGCCGTCGATGGCCTTCACGTAGCCCTCCGTTTGCGCAAAGGACTTGATGGTCTGCTGAAGCTGGCGGTCCAGCACGACCCGGTCGGTAACAACAATGACGGTATCGAAGACCGCCTGATCATTATCGTCATGAAGAGTCGCCAGGTGGTGCGCCGCCCAAGCGATGGTATTGGACTTGCCGGAGCCCGCAGAGTGCTGGAACAGGTAGTTCTGGCCGGCGCCATTGGCTTTTGCATCCTGGATCAGCATGCGAACGGCGTCGAGCTGCTGGAAGCGAGGCCAGATCGTGGTGCGCTTTACTTTCCCGTCTGGCTGCTCGACTTCATCCACAAGAACGAAGCGATGCAGGATCCCAAGAAGGACTTCCCGCGAGAACACCGCCTTTCGCAAACCAATATCGCGGTAGAGATACGCGATGCGGAACTCGTTTTCGACGTCCGGGTTCCCAGCGCCGCCATCACGGCCGCGGTTGAAGGGCAGGAAGCGGGTCTTGCCATTGTTGAGGTGCGTTGTCATGGAGACGTTGTCCTGGTCCAGCGCAAAATGCACGAGCGCGCCGCGCTTGAAGGTCAGGAGCGGCTCACCATTCGGGGACCGATCTTTTCGGTATTGCTTCTCAGCCGTCTGATAGGTCGAGCCGGTCAGCGTATTTTTCAGCTCCATGGTGGCAAAGGGGATGCCGTTCACAAAAAGCACCACGTCGATGGCGTTCTCGGACCGCAATGAGTAGCGCACCTGCCGCATCGCCCCGAGGATATTGCCCTCATAGGCGCGCAGGGTGGCCGGGTTCAGGCCGGAAGCGGGCTTGAAGGCACACAGGGTGATCTTGATCCCCGGAACGATCGTGATGCCCTTCCGCAGAACCTCAAGCGTGCCGACCGATTTGAGGCGGGCCTCGACTTGTCTCGTCAGGGTTGCGCGCTCTTTGCCGGGGTAATGGTCACAGAGCTTCTTCCAGGCATCCGGCTGCGTTGTGCGGACGTATTCTTCGATCATTTCCGGGTCGAGGGCCGTCTTGCGGTCGAAGGCCGTGTAGGGGCGTTCACGCCATCCTTGGTACGTGACCAGCTGATCGACGATGTGGAGCTCAACGGCTTCTTCGGTGTGGAGCTTTTGCGGAGAAATGGCTGGGCTAGTCATCGAATTCACTCAAGTTAGGTGATGGGGAAATTCTTCAGGATGGAAATGTCCAACGAATGCCTCGGCGGTAATCGCTTCCCTGAGAATGACGCCTGATCCTGATCCAGGGGACAGTGAATAAGCTTCCAGCTCATCTGACAGGCTGCAGAACATATACTCCAGAATGCTGCCGGCGAACTCCGTGATGGTCGATTGCCGGATAAGGTCCATTGGGACATCGATCACGAAGATCGTCGGACTCCCGTGAGAACGCAACACTTCCTGAGCGCGATGCGGGCCGATCAATCTGATCCCCAGATTGTAAAGATATTCACTTCCAAAGTCCAAGTAGTGCCCACATCCGCCCGACGTCGTCGTAAAATCACGTGCGTCGGCGCAACAATAGACCGATGGCGTCAGGTCGCTTCGATACGTGAACGACCCGCTGTTCAGCTCCTGAATCGCATTCGAAAGGGTTTCTTCTGTCACCTGGGGATGCGTTCCGTTCATAAAGAAAGACCGTGCGCGATCCTCAATATCGATGTTGGACAGGAAGCGGAGGCCGTTTTGGTAGTAGCTGGACAGATCATTCGTACGAGTCGCATGATACATCCTGAAGGCCCGGTATTCACCCATCAGGCGATCAGCCGTTTCCATTTTGATGTTCGGTCGCTCTCCGGTGACCTCCTCGATGACATCATCAAGCCAGGAGAGATCATCGGAGACGACGAATTCTGGCAGATCGGCAAGAAAGGCTGATTTGACTTCTTCAGTCAGGTAGTCCCCCATCAAATGCCAGATGCGGTCCTGCCAAAGATCCGGCCGGGAATAGCAGAACACATCCTCGGGCACGTTGTGCTTCGAGGTGTCTGCGTTCACGAGTCGATCTTCGTGCCCGGGCAACATGGAGCCAGGCACGAGGCCTGCTCCGATATCAGGTTGGGGGTCTGGTCTCATGCCTGCATCTCCTCTTCGATCCGGTCAAGCGTGGCGGAAGTGGCGCCTGCCTTGCCGTAGGTCTCCACATCGATCTGGCCAGTGACCGCAGCCGTGATCAGGGCGGAACGGTATTCTTTGAGACGGCTAATTGATTGCCGGACCTTTTCCGATAAGGCTTCGTTTCGCGATTGTTCTGCAAAAAACTTCTTCGTGGCGGCGTCTTGGAGCTCCAGTGGAGGTGTCCATAGACGATATGAGCCAAGTGTTTCGCGATTGATTTTCGGCATAGCGACACGCATCGACTCCAATGTCGCCCAATCTGTGAACCTTGCTGAGAGTAGATGCATCAGAAGGAATTCCGGCCGCAATCTCTTGTCCGGCAGAACTGGATACATGTCTGCACTGCACATCCCATCAACAGGTGCGACACAAGCCTTGGCGAGGTTAGGGCGGATCTTGCTATAAAGCACCGTTCCCTTGGGGAAGGTATATTTCCCGCTGATCGCACCTTGGTCAGCGGCCGTTTCCATACCAATGAGGCGTCCCGTTCGGGACTCGATATGGTTCGGAGCAATCAACGGCTTGTCAGCCCAGTCAGGGTGGGTCGGGTCCACTTGCCCTTCAGTGATGCGGCACACCCATCGGAAAGGGATCATTTCGTCTAGGGTCACTGTTTCAGGTGTTACCAACCGCTCCAATCCGGACAGGAGATTTTCTTTCAAAACCTCCACCAACCGCTCCTTCTTCGCGATCAGCTCATCAATCCGCGCGGTCTCGCGGTCGAGGAAGGAGGCGATCCGTTTTTGGGTGAGGAGGTCGGGAACCCAGACTTTGTTTGAAAGGCTTTCTTTTTTGATGTGACGCATAGTGCTGCCATGGGCGTCGTCGTCTGCCCATCGAGGAGCATGAGCCTTGATAAGGTAATACAAATAAGTCTTGTCAGCACTTTTTTTCGGGATGACCTTAAAGATATGCTGATTTAAAATTGCATCACCACGCTCCCAAATAAAGGCGTCGATCGTGGCAGACCATGAGAATAACAAATCCCCATTTTTGATCAGCAAGCCACGATTTATGGTTCCGTCAAAGTAATTGTCAAATGGCTTGCCCGTGAGCTGCGCGATGCGCAGGATTGGCAGGCCCTCTTCGCCCCAATCAGATGGCTTAAAAGCGGCGCCATTCAAAAAATGCGCAGCATGTTTGATTGGCATCATCATGCCACCACCTCTTTCAGCAGCCCGGCAATCTCCGCCTCCAGCGTCTTGAGCTCCGCATCGATCTCCGCCAGCGGGCGAGGCGGCACATACTGGTAGAAATACCGGTTGAAGTTGATCTCGTAGCCCACGCGGCCAACCTCGTGGTCTGATGCATCCCGGTACGACGTGTCGACCCATGCATCCGGCACAAAGGGCTCGACCTCACGGGCAAAATACGTCTGCCAATCCTCCAGAAGTGGCACCAGCTCGTGGTCGCGGAGTTTCGGATCGGGCTCGGGGTTGCCGTCCTTGTCGGTGCAGATCTCCGCCTCTTCATGGGTTTCCCCAAATTGGGCGATCAACACCTTCAGCGCGGCGGCCGGCAGCTTGATGCCCCGCTCCTTCAGGGCCTCCGAGATATCTGCGGTGAAATCTTCGCGATCCATCCAGACCTTGCCCATGTTCTCCGCCAATACGGAAAACAGGATCTCTGAGAAGCCGGGCATCTTCTTGCCCGCTTTTTCGATCTTGTCCATCTCTTTGGGATTGGCCTGGAGGGCAGCAAAATGGTCCGCGCTGATTTCAAACCGCAGACGCAGGGGCCGCTCTACGCGGATCTCGCGATACCCGAAATCCGAGGTGTCAAAGGACTTGGACACATCCCCGAAACCGGCTCTCCCATTCAGGAACTCACCATAGATCCGTACGATCTCGGCGCGGGCGTCATCTCCGATGGCGCGCCGTTTCGAGCCCAGCGACTTGCGCATGGACTGCCAGAACCGTTCGCCGGAGGCGTCGATCAGCTGCACCTTGCCGCGGCGCTCTTCCGGCTTCCGGTTCGAGAGGATCCAGATGTAAGTCTGAATGCCCGTGTTATAGAAGATGTCCGTCGGCAGGGCGATGATCGCCTCGATCAGATCGTTTTCCAGCAGCCAGCGGCGGATCTCGCTTTCGCCCGACCCGGCGCCTCCTGTAAACAGGGGTGAGCCGTTCATGACGATGCCCACACGGGAGCCTTTTTCGTCATCGCGCATCTTGGAGATCATATGCTGCACGAAAAGCAGCTGGCCGTCGGAAATCCGCGGCAGCCCTGCGCCGAAACGGCCCTCATTTCCGAGAAGCTCGGCTTCCTCCCTGATGGGGGCAGCATACTTCTTCCAGTCGACACCGTAAGGCGGATTGGAGAGCATATAGTGGAAGGTCTCGCCCTTATGCGCATCCTGGGTCAGCGTATTGCCATAGGCGATACGCGAGGCATCATGCCCCTTGACCATCATGTCGGATTTGCAGATCGCGAAAGACTCGCCGTTAAGTTCCTGGCCAAAGAGGTCGACATTCAGCCCGGGATTGAAGTCCTTCATGGCCTCTTCTGCCACCGACAGCATGCCACCGGTACCGCAGGCCGGATCATAGACGCGGCGGATGATACCGGTGCCGGAGAGCGCCTCCTCGTCATTGGCCAGCAGAAGGTCAACCAGAAGGCGGACCACTTCACGCGGGGTGAAGTGTTCACCAGCCGTCTCATTCGAGATCTCCGAGAAGCGGCGGATCAGTTCCTCAAAGAGGTAACCCATTTCAAGGTTGGAGACCTCATCCGGGTGGATTGGTAGCTGGCAGAACCGGTCAAATACCATCCAGAGCGAGCCCTTGTCGTCGAGATCTTTCAGGATCTCGGTGAACTTGAACTTCTCGATGAAGATATCACGCACATTCGGGCTGAAGCCGGTCAGGTAATCCACCAGGTTGCTGCGCAGCTGTCCGGCATCCTGCTGACGCAGAGACGCGAAGGTAAACTGGCTGGTGTTGTAGATCTGACCGCCCGCGTCCGCGATCTCTGCGAGGATGGTCATTCGCATCTGATCGTCCATCTCGTCCGGAAGGCCCGACGCGGTGTCCAGCACGGCCTGCTTCGTCTTTTCCAGAAGACAGTCGAGCCGGCGCAGGATCGTAAATGGCAGAACGATCTTACCGTATTCGGATTGCTTGAAATCTCCACGGAGCAGTTCCGCGATGGACCAAATGAAAGACGCGTTGTTGTTAATGGTCTCTTGGCTCAAGGCCTGTCTCCTGACTTCTCGTGATGAAATTCCGTGTTTGCGCCAAGTTATTGGATGGGGCTGCGGATTGGTATCTCTGTTTGCGTTAAAGTTGTGGATTTTCGCAGGGCCCGAGAACTGAATGACTTGATTGGCCCTACGTTCTCATATGGTCGCCTTGAGCGCTGGCTGCTCATTGGTCGGACCTACTTCAAGATCTGATCCCGGATCATCGTGAAGCTCAAAGAGGCAAACAGGTAGATGCCAAGGAAGGCGGCAAAGGCCATAAGCGTGTGTATGAGCGGTCTGGGATACTCAGGCGCGCCCGGCAGAACCGGCTCAACCCCGAGCGCTAGATAGCGGACTTGCCGCCCGGCCTCGGACCGGGCGCGCTCAAGCGCGAGGACACTCTCCGTCTGAATTTTCTGCCGCGCCTCCAGTTCCGCCTGCAGGACAGCAAGTTCTGCCTGAGCGCGTGCAACCGACACGCCATTCTCGGATGCATCCGTAATTCTGGCACGCTGAACCGCGAGGCTCTCTTCCAGAAGGCGGATCTTCTGGTTTGCCAGCTCAATCTTGGTCGTGTTCGGCCGCCGGTTGGACAGGAGCTGGGCGCGCGCGAGGCGCGCCTCCGCCAGATCCGCCTCGATGGCGCCGATCTGCTGATGCAGAAGGTCCATTTCGAGATCGCCTGAAAGCACGGAGAAGTCCTGTTGGAGCTGGATCAGCTTCTGCTGCGTTTCCGCCACCGCTTGATCAGCACGCTCCCGGGCCCTTGCCGCGGTTTCCACGTGATCATCGCGAAGCTTGGCCGTCATATGGTCGAGATGATCCTCAGCCAGAGATAGGAGTGTCAGGGAGATACTGCGACTGATGTGCGGATCGGCGGCCGACACCTGCATACGCAAAATGCCCTCAGAGGGATCAAAGCTGACCTTCACGTGGCGCTGAAAGGATCGGTAGATGTCTTCCGAAGTGGCGTTTTCAGGGATCCTCCTGAAGAAGTCGATCTCGGGTCCTGAAAAGTGCTCGGTGAAACCTTCCGCCTCGTCCATCTGCGCAAATGCGGCCCGCGACGTGAGATAGCCCTGAACGGAAATAGCATCCTGGTTTCCCGGAAGGGCGGGGCCGCTCATGCCGGCGGCAGGACCGTTCGGCGTGCCGATTTTTTCAGCCCCCTGGATGACGAACTCTGAATGGGTCACATACAATGGGGTGGCGATCGTGGAGAAATATACGGCTGCAGCGACCGTTGGCGCCGCCACAAATGCCGCCAACCGCTTGAGCGCGCGGACGCCATTCCTGCGAGACTGTGCAGCGCGGTCCGGCTCTTCACCGCCCTGTGGCAGCAGGTCGGGCAGCCGGTCACGCTTTGTCGATGTCGGGCGCACAGTCGCACCGCTGGCGCGGAGTGCTCGGATGGCGTCGTAATCGCTTGTGAACCTCAAGCCACGGTCTTTGGCAGCCGCCCGGGCTCGCGCGAGGTCCCCGGCGCTGAACCCCTCATTGCGGATTGCATCGAGGGCCCGGATCAGATCCGGATCCGGCCGGGCCGGAAGTGTATGGATTGTGGCTGCGCTCTTCAGGGGTGCTGTCATAATTTTCATCCCACGTCAGGCAGCTTCAGGGCTGCGGGGCTGAGTGGCGCAGGCGCGGTCTCTGCCGGTAACCTGGTCCTTCACAAGTGTCTGCAGACGGACAAGGCCGACCATTGCCGCAGTCAACACAAGTCCTCCTCGCAGGAGGCGCAGAACCCTGCATTTTTTTCTTCATCGAACTCCAAGTCGCCGCAGCGGAACCACCATTCGCAGCCACCGCAACGTTCAACAGCGTGAGCACCGTCCAGCAGGCGATCTTCCAGATTATCTTCGCTGACGTCGAGGCCGTGGCGTTCAATGAGCCCGGTCAGGCTCGTGCATGTGCCTTCCAGCTCTTCCTGGAGCTCTTCGAGAAGCTGATCCGAAATATCGCTCATGGCAGGTATTTCTCCTTGCGGACATAGTGAAAGCGGTACGCGCCGCCTGCGACCTCCAGGGCCAGGAGCTGGGGCAGGAAACCGGTTCCCATATCCAGGCTGATCCGGGCGTGCGTGGAGACATGATCCGCAAGGTCGGCGGCCTCCACTCCGGACTCTATCCCATTTTCGCACATCACCGTGTGCCCGTGGACAACGATTTCCCGGCGGGCCTTATCCCAGCCTCCCTTCCACAAAAGGAACTCATGGCGCAGGCGTGCCCAGTGGACCCGCGGAGCGCTGGCCAGCGGCTGGGCCAGAAACCGCTCTCGCTCACCTTCCGGGTCAGGGCCAACAGGCGGGCGAAGGCCTCCATGCAGCAGCAGGAGATCCCCAGACTTATAGTGGCCGGGCGCGGTGCGCAGGAAATCCAGATAGCCAGCCGGCAGAGCTTCACGAAGCTGCTCACGGATTTCCTCTTGGGAGGCCGTCATGTGACCAGGCAGCTCTGCCACCATGCTGCTACCGCCGCAATCGAACCAATGGTAGAAGGCGGTGGTCTCAAGCGGAAGATCCAGCCCATCCAGCAGCATTCCCTCATGGTTTCCGGGAAGATAGATTCGCTTGTCGCATTGATTTTTCGCATCCAGCGCCAACTGAATAGCGCGGAAGCTTTCCGGGCCCCGGTCAATAAGGTCGCCCAGGAATGCAATGGTGCGCGGACGGCCGTTTCCCGGAATCCGCGCGATCAGGGCCAGCATCTGTTCCAGAAGGTCGGCGTGACCGTGAATGTCCGGGATGACGAACAGATGCTCATCTGTCCGGGTTCCGTTCTCAAACGCCTTCCAGCCTGTGGTCTCATCATCAAAATGCATCGGGCGCACTCCTTGGGCACGGTACGGGTTCTGCAGGTCCCGCGGAGCGGCTCCTCAGGTCACCTCAAGAATTATATTTTCGCATAATCATGTCAGCAAGCGAAAAACCGAGCGCGCCGCGAAAAGAGCTGGCCATCATATCCATCTGACACAAGCCCGCTCCCATGTTGCCACACGGAGGACGACGCAAGACGCGCATAACTATGCGCGCCCTTTACGTTTTGCACCCTCGTATGTGTAGTTAAACATCGACTCCCAATCAGTGCCTGTACGGTCTGTATTCCCTTCGGAGTCCAGGGATCGTATGATGATCGATCTTCTCTTGCTGGGTCGGCGGTGAGGACTGTGAACAAACTTGGTCACAGCATCACAGTCTTTGCAAAGCCACTTGGACAGGAAGTTTGCCGTAGATGAGTTGTCTTTCACCCGCTTGTCACGGGAGCCATCAGCATTTCGATATTTCCAGATTGCCATCCCTTCTCGACCTTCTTGGTAGGACAATTTTCGGCTGCCGCACCATGCACAGGACTTCCTTAGGTGGAGTTTGGGTAGGATCAATGAGCTGGCAAGGTACGAAAAGATGAAAATCGCCAGCAGTATGTACGGGTCCTCAAGTCCATAATGGGCAGACAGAACGTATGGGATCAGAAGTCCAATGAACAGCTTGGCCGCATAATGCTTCAGAATGGCGAACAGTGCCTTAATCATGGCGGTTGTATCCTAAGCGTTGAGTTTTTTGACTGGTAATAATTTTTTGTTGATCTTGCTTTATAGAGGATGAAAGGGGCGCGCCAAGCAAGAAAAGCTTCTTCAGTCTCCCAGATCGACCGTTGAGGTACTCACTTGCCTTGCCGACTGTCAAATGGCTAGATGAGCTAATATTGAAATCTCGTTTTTAAATACAGGGTCACCTTGTCGACATTCACCGCAGAAGATCTGACCGCGCTATTTCGCGAGCTGGCGCCGCTGCGGGCGCGGGCTTCCAAGGAGAAGCCCAAGGCGCCATCCGCAACCCATCTCGAACGTGCCTTTGCAGAGCTGCGCGGCCCGGTGGAGGATGCCAAGGCCCGGGGCGGGCTGCTCAATCCCTGGGCCTTGGCCGGATTGGGCCGGAACGAGGTCCGGGTCACTGCGGCGCTCGCGGGTCTCTGGCAGGAAGACTTTGGCGGCAGCATTTCCCGGAGCTTTCTGGCACGCTATCTCTACCGCGCGATCCCCGGAATATCTTGGCTCGAGGAGCTGCAGTCCGGGTACCGGCTGCGCAATGAGGTAAATCCGCTTGGTGAGCTGGCCGACCGTATTGACCTGATGATCGAGACCCGCAATCACCTCATCGGCATCGAGGTCAAGATCGATGCCGGGCTGGGGCCGATGCAGCTGGAGCGCTACGCGGAAGCGCTCGAGGCCAGGGGCAGGCACATGGGCCGCCGCGCCAGCCTGGTTCTCCTGGCGCCATACCCGCTGACCCGGGACGGCGTCAGCTCCACCACATGGAAAGATCTAGCCGCGGCCGCCCGCGAAACCGCGGGCAAGCCGGAGCGCGGCAGGAGTTTCATCGAACAGTATATCGCCCGTTTCGGCGATTTCGTTGCAGACCTATAGGAGGCGATCGACATGACCCAGCAAGACAATGACATCGGCGCGGCGATCGTGCGCAATATCGATCTCCTCGAGAGTGCAATGAGCTATGCCTCGGAAACGATGGACCGCCTCATTGGCCAGGAAATCGGGGATATTCTGAAGCGGAAGAGGGATAAGTTCGGCTGGCACGGAGATGCCGTTGAAACCATCGACGATGACTTCTGGCTGTCCTCCCCGGAATGGATCTCGGAAGATGATCCAGATGGCAACTACGACCTTTTCGTCGCGATGGACATGACTGGAGAGGCCGTAACCTGGCTGGCATACTTCGCGGGGACTGCCGGCTTGGGCGTGCATCTGGAGCCGTTGTCCAACACCCTCTCACCAGCCCCTCTGAAGCGCGTTCTCAAAAGCAACCCGGAGCTTATGGCTGAATTCGCCTCAAGGGGCTTTCATTGGGATCCGGAGGGCAAGCTTACGCTGCCGCTTGAGTTCTCCCGCGAAGCTCTGGCGATGGCCTTTGAGGAAGAGGACTTCTCGGAGGCGCTCGCGCCCCTGGAGGAGGCGTTGGATCTGGTTTTTGAGACGCGCGCGCTCTTCGACCGGCTGGCCGCGAAGATCCGTAAGGATGATAAACGCAAGTCGCCCCGCGCGGCGGTCGGCAGGAAGGCCTGATCAGGCCGGGACCCCTCCCGTAAGTAAGGGGTTGCGGCTCGTTTTGCTCAGAACCAAGTTTGCGGTGGGGCCGACTTTGATGCTGTAACCGCCCGCTCCGCTGTGCAGGCCACTAGGGAGAGCGTTAGCCGGCCGCATTGAGGCGCGCCCGCGCCCAGGTGGCCGCCTCTGGGTCCTGTTCGGCAAGGCCGTTGACCAGGAAGGTCGCGCGCTCGGTTATGAATTTTTCCACTTCACGCACCCAAGGCTCGGCGTCGGCGTCCATCGCAATGACCTCCTCCGCCGCCTGCGGAATATGTTCCATCGTCGCCTTGCAAAGCATCTCTACGCGACGCAGCGCGGCTGTGGGGTTCAGGCCACAAAGTGCAGCCTCCCGCTGCCAGTGGCGACCCTTGAAGTAATCGCCTTCCCACTTCGTCGCGAGCGACATCGCCTGCTTGCTGGTGATGTCCGGCCAGAGCTTGGCGCACATCACGTCATAGATCGGCGCCAGGCTAGCGCGGGAGGACGTTACCATGACCGAATAGTTCTTCGCATGGGCGTCGGTATTGCAGGCGATGGCATTGAAAATTACGTAGTCGAAAATGGACAGCACCCCGCGGAGCGGATCGAGCGTGCGCATCACGCTGACAATGTCGCGGACCATGGGGCCACGCTGCCCGGTCTCGTTGCGCTCATACTTCGCACTCGGCAGGCGGCCCAGGGCCTGGCACATGTCTTCCTGGTGCAGGCGGCGCCAACTGTCGCCCACCTGACGCCGGTCGTAGCGCTTTACCAGAAGATACCGGCGCGCGCCCGCGCGGCCCACCCGCACCTCCGGCGCGGCGAGGCCGATGAGCGCCGCCAAGCGCAGGCACAGCGCCTCGTTATAGACCCCACCAGGTAGGTTTTTGGCATCCGGCTTCAGGATCCAGGTCGACGGCGCGCCCTCGACGGGGATCGAGATCATCCCATCAGCATCGAGATGCACGCCGATCTTGGACTGGACGCCGGCCAGCGACATGGAGACACCGTCTTCGCCGACGAGGAATGGCTTCTTCGGCAGTTCTTCGATGATCCGCTCAAGCGTTGCCTCGTCTGGGACCTCGCGAGCGGTCATTCGCGCGAAGCCGCGTTCGGAAAAGGACATTGCTCCGGACGTATCCCGCCCGATGCTGGCCAGCAGCGCGAGGGGGTCGGCCTGCGAGGCGCCGGTGGCGCGAGCCACCATCTCGAGCTGCTGGCTTTCCGGCAGAAGGTTTGCCAGCCACGGCAGGACCTCGCCCGCGCCATGGTTCGCAACCTTCAGAGGCATCCTTGTCGATACCGGGAAGGCACCGCGGGTCCGCTGCCAGTCGGCATTGTAAATCAGAGTCACAGCGCCATCCTCGCCCGGAGCGATTTCGGCCACTTCCCTGCTTTCGTAGAAGATCTTCATCTTAGTCTTCAATCCGCGGCAAATCTTCGGGGATCATGTCAGGAAGATCGCTGTCTGGCGGGGTGCTCAGTGCGTGCTCGACCATCGGTACGATGCCAAGGAAGCGAGCGATCATCAGGGCAGGGCCGATCCTCAAGGTCGGCTTCCCGTTCTCCATGTCCACGACGTAGCGCCGCCCCACGCCGGTCGCGCTGGCCACATCTTCCTGGCGCAGCCCCTGTGCCTTGCGCCTAGCACGGACCATCAGCCCGAAACGGCGCGCATCTTCGGCACCGGTCCGATCCGATTGCGATATGGCGGACGACTGATATTCGTTGCTCATGGCAGCACCTCGACTGCTTGACCAGGGGGACTGATGTTCCTGCTCGGTAACATATGACACTATCGGATGAATACAATGCTGAATGTTCCCGGTCGGGAACAAATGAAGTGGTTGGTGCGATGTAGTGGCAATTTGTTCCCGCTCGGGAACATTTGTGTGAAGAAGGCCAACGACCCCCGAAAAAGATCCCAATCGGTAACTTCATGCAAAGAGTTTTTTCAACGGTTTAAAGCTGGAGGGCGAGTTCTCCCGCGTAGCTCTGGCGATGGCCTTTGAGGAGGGGCTGGATCTGTTTTCCTGGGGGCGCGCTCTTCGAGCGGCTTGCGGTGAAGATCCGCAAGGATGATAAGCGCAATTCGCCCCGCGCGGTCGGCGGCAGGAAGGACTGATCAGGCCAGGCTGGGGTGTCCATGTGCCTTGACGCTCCCGCATGGCCTGCGTACCTTCCTCGTATAGCAGTCGAAGCGGCCCCACTGGATATACCAAGCGCCCTCGACACCAGATTTGGAGCACCAGGTCGGGCGAGTCCCCACCTGGTGTTTCTCTTTTGAAGGGTTTGCGCTTTGACTTCAACGGTCTAAACTTGGTGAGCGAAGATCCACCCGATGCGTTTGGTCCAGGTCTGACGGCATTCGGTGTGGGTACAATTCATCTGTTCGACGCTTTGCCTGTGCATATTGGGCTTACGCTGCCGGTCGAGTTCTCCCGAGAAGTTCTGACGACAGCCTTTGAGGAGGAGATTTTCTCGGAGGCGCTGGCGCCCCTGGAAGAAGTGTTGAATCTGGTTTTTGAAGCGCGTGCTCTGCGACCGGCTGACGGCGAAGATCCGCAAGGATGATATGCTCAAGTCGCCCCGCGCGGCTGGCGGCAGGAAGGGCTGATCAGGCCGGGCCGGGACCGGCGCCATCTGCTGCAGCCGCCCGCGGCAGATCGATCATCAGCTCCAGGCGGGTAGAGGTCCCATCCGGCTTTCGCAGCGAGATCTCAGCGCCGCCGGCGATCTGCAGCGCCACGGTCTCGTAGAGATGCAGCGCGGCTTTTACGACTTCGGTTGTGCTGGAGGCGTCCGTCATCTCCTTCAGAGTCTCGATCCGCTTGAAGGACCGCTCAGGCAGGTTGATATTGGTGCGCTGTTTCTTCTGTCCCACGATACTCTCTCCATCAGCTCCCGAAGGTCTTGGCCTGATCCATGCCGGTCACGGCGCGCCAGTAGTCGTCGGCCCGCTTCTCGAAATTCCCGGCTTCGCGGGCGTCGCTCTGGTAAAGGCTTCCGGGTTGCAGTCCCGGAACATAGTCCTGCTCGACCCAGCCGCGGGGGTCCGCATGCGGGAACCGGTAGCCGACATTCCCGAGCGCCTCGGCACCTTTGTAATGGGTGTCGCGCAGATGCTTGGGAACCGGCTGGGGCGCCTCGCTGGTGACCAGCTGCATCGCGAGCGTAATGCCGCGGTGCGCTGAGTTCGACTTGGGCGCCCGGGCCACATGCAGGGCCGCATGGGCCAGAACGATCTGCGCTTCCGGGTAGCCGATCTTCTCCACCGCGGTTGCGGCCGCGACCGCGGTCTGCAGCGCCGTGTTGTCGGCCAAGCCCACGTCCTCAGAAGCGTGGATCATGATGCGCCGCGCGATATAGCGCGGATCCTCTCCGGCATGGATCAGCCGGGCCAGGTAATAGAGGGTCGCGTCCGGATCAGATCCCCGCATGGATTTCACGAAGGCGGAGACCACATCGTAATGCTGGTCCCCCGACCGGTCGTGATTGACCGGTGCCGCCGCATAGACCTCTTCGATCATGGCGTCCGTCACCCTGACCGGCCCGCCGCCATGGCCAAGGCACAGGCTTTCCAGCGCGGTGAGAGCGCGGCGCGCGTCGCCGCCCGAGCGGCCGGCAACCAGGCGCCGGTGCTCCGGGCTCATCTGAACATCGATCCCGGTGCCGCGCAGATGATCAATTCCGCGGTCCACGACCCGCACCATCTCGTCGATGGTCATCGGCTCCAGCTGGAGGATGGTCGATCGGGAAACAAGCGCAGGGGTCAGCGTGTGGTAGGGGTTGCCGGTGGTGGCGCCCATGAAGTCCGCGGTGCCGTGCTCGGTGATGGCCAGCAGGTCATCAAGCTGGGTTGAAGAGAAGCGGTGGATCTCATCCACGAAGATCAAGAGCGGCCGAATGCGGGCCTCATCCGCGAGCTTGCGGATATCAGCCACCTTGGCCTGGGTGGCATGCAGCGGGCAGAAGGCCTTGCCGAGCATGTTACCCACCGCCCTGGCGATCGTGGTTTTTCCGATGCCCGGAGGCCCGTACAGCAGAACGCTGCCAAGCGCGCCCGCGGCAATGCGCCGGCGCAGCAGCGAGCCCGGCGCCACGATGTGGCTCTGGCCGATGATGTCATCGAGCGTTTCCGGCCGCAATGCCGCGGCCAGAGGGGTGTGGCCCTGAGGGGCCGCTGCGTCGAACAAATCAGACATTCTCGATCCTGTAGGGAGGGCGGCCCGCGCTGCTGTCCTTAGTGATTTTCGCAAATGCTTCTACCGGCAAATGCCGGATGCATCAAGCCTCCTGGCGGCCCTTCTGCGCGCGCGTTACTGCCCGGCGCTGCGCCATGCGGTCGACGATCGGGCGGATCTGGGCGGCGGTCCCATGATCTCCGATCTCGGACAGCGTCTTGGCGGCGCGGCGCAGATCCTCGGTTACACGCTTGCGGATAGCCTCCTCGCTCTCCGGCTTCATTGCAGATTTTTTCATTCAGAGTTTCTCCTTGTGCTTTGGGTGCCTGTCGCGGACTGCCGGTCGCGAAGCTTCAGGAGCCCATCGATCTTCCGCCGCGCCTCCGGCCCCGGATCAGCGATCCCGGACAGGCCGTGCTCCGCCGCTTCCGCCCCGGACCCGAACACGTCGACACCCGGCTCATAATCCCAGACGCCGGGATCCAGGTTGCGCCCGTGGAAGCGCAGCGCCAGCAGGTGATCGCGATCATGAGCCGCCAGCCAGCCGCCGCAGAGGCAGCCATCGCGCTGATGGCACATGAAGAGGGCAGGCGGCTGTTGTGCGGTTTCGGCATCATAGGCCGGTAGCTTCAAGTATTCCTCGGCAGCCCAGATACCGGAAGGCACATCCTTTCGATAAGGGCAGGAGCCGCAAGGAACGGGCGGAGGGGCGATCTTGCCGGTTTCCATCAGCCTTGTCCGGTTGCATCTGCGAAGGGGTCAGGAAGCCACCTGAACGGGGTTTTTGGGCCCATCGGCGCCGCGTCATTTAGGAGGTCATCAGTGTAGCACCAGAGGCCATCTTCGCTGATCCCATGCTCCGCGCGATCTGCATCGCTGTAGCGATAATAGAACACGGAGGTCGAATGCTGTCGGCCTGCCTGATTTACATCCAGGATCAGAATAGACCGACCATCGCGTGGAGCCTCATGATAGGGGCGGCCAGTCTCGGCGGTGTCTTTCCGGGTCGTGTTGTCCAAGGTGGCGCCACTGGGAGGCTGGCTCATATCTCTTCTCCACGAATGCTCTGCTTCAATAGAATGGCAATCAGCCATTTGTGAAAAATTATATGGCACTTAGGGTGGTAAGACAAGAATATTCGCATTTTCTGGGCGCCCTCGGATTGAGGAATTGATTACCTCTGCGCGGGGCGCATAGCGGGTCTTCTGAGACGATGATTGCGCGTTCCTACGCTCTTCGGCGATATAGGGGCATCGGCGCCGTACTGGTGCCCCTAAGTTTCCTGGAGCTCTATCTCCTCCCTCTGGGCTCTGGAAAATAGCGGCGACTCTCTCCTCCTCCTCCCTGGGAGTCGCCGCATACCCACTTTCAGATCAACTGGTATCCGATTGGAAATTGCCTCTGGCAAAATCAGACCTGCATTGGCAGGTTGCTCGAGAGCTGGATACTAGCTCTCGGCCCTGATCTCTGATGCATTGCTGGTTCTTCATCGGTATTTCCAGGAGGAGCGGTCGGCGGCTGGCCTGATGAAGGTCAGTCATCCCGCTCCAGTACCCCGGACCAGTAGAGGTAGTCGTGCCAGCTGCGGTGGAAGTTCTCCGGCTTCAGCCTGCGCAGCTTGATCATCTCCCGGGGCGTGGGCTCCTTCGGCATCCTGATCGGCTTGATATCCTGCCGATGACCTTTACGGGAGTTACAGGGGCCGCACGCGCTTGCGATGTTCTCCCAGGACGTCAGGCCGCCGTCATGGCGCGGAACGACATGATCGAAGGTCAAATCCTTGGAGCTGAACTCGCCACCGCAATACTGACAGCGGAATTCATCGCGCAGAAAGATATTCATGCGCGTGAAAGGCACAGCCCGGGGCGTCTTTGCGTAGGTCTTCAGCGCAACAACAGAGGCGGGCCGGTAGACGGAGTTGCTGCTCCTGAGTTCGACATCGTACTCTTCGACCACGGTAACACGGCCAAGAAAAACCGCTTTGGCGGTTTTCTCAAAGCTCAGGGTAGACAGCGGGAAGGATGTAACCGGCCGGAAATCAGCGTTCAGGACCAGCGCGTCCAGGTTCCGGTTCATGAGATGCTCCTTTCTGTTCGGGTTGTGATCCGCCAGAACAGAAAGGGGCGGACCTACGGGCTGGTGCTGGTTGGGGTTGACGGTTTGCGGCCGGTGCGGGCTTTGCGCCCCTCAATCAAATGGCCATTCCATGCAAAGGCCGGATCCCGGTCAAAGACGGGCATCGCCATGCGCAGCAGCGAGCAGCCAGCGGCGCCGGAAGCGCGTTGGGTCGTGCTGGAATATGAGGCGGTGCGTGTCATTCAGGATTTGCCTTACTGGTTCTGATGATCATTCATAACCTGCGAATTGAAAAACGCAAAGATATTTTCGCATTCCGTTCAGCTTTTGATCGGATCATCCTGGAACTGGACGCCCGCGGGCTCATTGGCGATACGCTCCAGGGCCGAAAGCTGATCTTCGAGGCTCGGTTCCGTGCTCGCTTCCGGTGCGGGCTGCGCGTCTTGACCGAGGCCTGCAAGCAGTTGCTGATAGCGCTCGTTCGACAGAACCACGAGGGTTGCTTTCCCGTGGATGGTAATCTCCACCGGCTCATTCAGGGCGACGCGTTTGTACGTGCCGAAGTTCTTCTGGAACTCTGCAGAGGTGACCTGAGTCATGATAGTGCTCTCCTGATGCAATCTGGTTGGTTGAAGTATAGCCCCGGCGTTCAGGGCGGGATATGTGAGGTTCGTGAAGTGGCTTTGAAAGTTGTGGAAAACAGATCTGAAACGTCATGCCAGTGAATGGCTAAGCCCTGAGGGTTGGCGCGCTTTCAATGCTGGAGCAAGGTCAGCCAGGCTACTGATCCACGGCAAGTCCTGGTGCTCCCGGCAGTTTCTTTGCGAGCGGTTGTGGCTTGCTGTCACAACCACCCCGTAGTGGCCCGCCTGGTATCCGGAACGGACATGCTTCGGAAGATCATCCACCCAGAGCGACCGTGGCTGTTTGCGCAGCTCATGGAGCTTTGATGCACCCAGGTCGAAGAAGATGATCTCGTCAAAGGCATCTTCGCCGAAGATGCGCGCTGCGTTTTCAGTTCTCGCAGATCGCACACTGGCGCTTGTCGAGCAGGCCGTGAGCATCCGCAGCCTGAAGCCGGCGGCTTTGGCCAAGCGCACGAACTCAACTGAACCCGGAGTTGGGGGGAGGTGGCCGAACCACTCTGGGCAGCTGTTGAACTCGGCAATCAGTTGGGAAGCGCGCGGCTGGTGTGTTTCCGGCAGCCAGCCCTCCATATTGTAGCTCGTCGGCCGCGGAGACAGTGGCGCAACCCCGTGGGTCCGCTCGAGCCAGCGACCGAACGCGGGGCAGTAGTCAAAGACAACATCGTCCCCGTCCAGAAGAATGGTGTCCGAGAGGTCGTCCGGAAGCTCCGGGATTTGAGAAATTGGGCTGCCTGTCGCGCTCATGTGACCTCCTTCATGCGGCATCAGAATACTTGTGAAAAAACGAAAGCACAAATAGAGTTTCGCAACTCATCCCGGGTGTCCGGGTTGCGTGATGTTGGCCAGTCATAGGCTGGAGAAAAGGGATTGAAATATGATCGTCATCGGGAAAGCTGAACTCTATGCCGGACGCAAGCGTCTGAAGGCTCTGCGCGACAACGCAGCTGCTGCGGCGCACGGGCTGATCGAACATGGCGAGGCTGCTGAATCCGCACGTGATGGGCTGCGCTTTCACTCCGGTCTGAAAACCCGGAACCTTGATGCCGTCCTGGTCGTCCAGGATGGCGAGGGGCGCTACATCTCCGCCCTGAAACTCCGGGATACCCCACGGGGCATGCCAGACCTCATCGGCGCGCCGGGCGCGCATGAAACCCCCGCGGAGGCGCAAGAGGCGGGTTATGGCCTGCTGATCGCGGCCATGGTCATGATCCTCGATCATAAACGGGCGCTACGGGAGGGGACCGCGCAGAAGATCAGGCGCTTCGAGGTTGGGGAATTCGCCTTCGGTGTTCCGGAGGAAATCATTTCCGTGGTCGGAAAGGAGATCCCGGCCGGGCTGGAAGCTGCTGAAAAGGCGCCGCTCCAGGAGGCATGCGAGCGCGCGCTGCGCCGCCATGTCGGACACCTCAAGGGCGGACAGGAGGGGTGGGAGGCGATCGGCGACAATACACAGATCGACATTCTGATGAATGCTGCCCGGCTCCTCTGCCTGAACGTAAACATGATCGAAGGATAGCCGTTGATCGCTATTGCGAAAAACCAAGCAAACAGGTGGGCTTCCGGTACAGCTTAAACTTGGAGGCCCAAAGGGCCATCCATTGCTATATAGCAAGGTTCTACGCGGCGGATCCGTTTGCGACCCGCTCGATCTTTGCTCTGGGGTCCGGTTTGCTTAGACGCATTCAGCCACAATTAAGCCAAGATCTTTCAGTAGCAACCTCAAATCAAGGTTGGAGGGCGGATAGTGAAGTGGCAAATTTCAATTATGGCGGCAGCGTCCCTGCTCTTGGCCTGCTTTGTGATGTTAGGGCAAAAAATCCGTGAAAATCGAGATCTACTACAGCAGGTCGAGGCCCTAACCGCCCCTTCAGCAGAGGCCAAAACAGAATGTGTTAGAATGCATGTAGTAGCTTTTCGTTTGATGGAGGCCCGCCAGAACGGCATGCCGAAAGGAACAGAAGCGCATAACTATGCTTGGGCTCGGATGTCTGGCGGAGCACCAATTACCCAACGATATCAGAGGTTCTTCGATAACCTCGAGACCGAGGTCTGGTCGTATTCGCGTCAAATCGGTGAAGGTGAGCAGAAACGGGCTGCAGATACCTATGCTGAACTTGTCGAGGCCAGGTGCTTGGAAAGGTATTCTCCACGTATTGTTCATCCGAAGATCTAATCTACAAGATCTTGCGCAAGACCCCCTGCAGGAAATCGTATTGAGGGACCGCGAGGATCCCCCTCTTTTATTCAGGCCAGCGCCACGCCTGCTTTGGCCTGTTCGCGTTTGAGGCCCTGTCCGGCCGTAGCGTCGCCCTCCAGGAAGCTTTTGAAATGCCCGTTGAGCGGAGACGGGTGGCCGATGTGGACGAACAGCCTACCACCCGCCCGGAATGCAACCTGGCCAAGTCCCGGAAGCGGCTGATACTCATTGAAGGCCTTCAGCATGGCGCCCTTTACCGCGGCAAAATAGTTGGTGTCATTGCCGAGCAGCACCACCAGGCGCGTTCTGTCCGAGAGCCGGGACAAATGCGTCTCGATGCAGCGGGCCATGACATCCTGCCCCTCCGGGCTCTTCATGCCCCGGATGACCGGAGCAGAGTTGCCGCGATAGATGCCGTGCTTGTCTCGCGCGGTCAGGGAACAGCGAACGATAGACGCAAACCCGTAGTCTGTGCTGGCGGCAGTCAGGAATGGGGAGATGTCATCCACGTCCTGCATCAAGCCGATCGCCTGCAGTGCCTGTAGCAGCCGCGGGCGGAACCCGGAAAACGCGACCGCATCAAAGTTCCCGGACTCATGCGCATCCTGCATGTACTGCATCTGGGTTGTACCCTTTGTCATCCCAAGAATGAGAACCTTGGGGTCCGGAGCACCCCAATAGCCCGGGTCATTGACCAGCTGCCATTTTCCTTCGTGCAGATGGCGGACGGACCCGTCGCAATCCTTCCAGCAATTCCGGCAGGCGATGAGCCCATGCTGGGCTGTCGTCATGTGAAGCTCCTTGATTGTGCGAAAACAAGGAGCAAAGTACCAGTCAGTACGGGAAAGGCAATTCCGATTTTTCTCCAACAATCGGAATGTCCGGCTCTCGATCCCGGACGATGGTTTCAAGAATTCGAACGGTGTCCGGGCTCAGAGCAATATAGCTGTCCTGCGCTTCCGGAACCAAGCGCTTAAAGGCCCGGTCGCCAAGCCTGTCCAGCTGGTCCAGCTGACCGGTTCGGGAAAGATGATCGATGCGCTCAACAGGGATGCCCTCCCAGCGGTTCAGGTAGACGATTGCTGAGAAGCCGCGGCGACGGGCATCCGCAATACGGCCAGCCCAATCCCCACCCCGGTCCCGGCAGCGCCGAACGTTCGTTATATCAAGCTCGACCTTGTGCAATACGGCAGCGTTGCGCATCTCCGCCTGCTCTTTTGAGCCACAGTGGAAACCGCGATCAACGGTCATTTCAGGCCGGAATGCGCATATTGTCTCTTTAGAGCCATGCCAAAGGATCAGGCTTGCCATCTGCGCCCCTACGGATCCGGCTCAGAGGAACCGCGGAGCTCCTCAAGCAGATCCGGCCGTGCCAGCGCCAGCTGCTCTTCCAGCCAGGCGATGTAGTCTTCGCGCGGTCGCCCTTCCTCCAGGAAGCTGCGATACAGGCCTAGGGCCGCCTCTTCATTTAGGGGCGCCATATACTCCATCAGAACATCGACCCCGGGAAGGAAGTAGTCCTCTACGGGCTGGTATTCTTCAGCCTCCCGGGCCGTCAGGCGAACGATTAGCTGATCATCATCCCAGGCGACCGTTTCCAGGCTGCGGTTGTGGGCCTCGAACTCCGAGAAGTCGAGCGTCACCGCGACAGCGCCTTCACTGCCGCATGTCCGCAGCTTGCACACCCGCGCCCGCATGCCGGGCTGCGCATAGCTTTCGCACTGGGTGATCGGCCCCTTGAGCATCACGCAACGCCCCGCAAAGGGCAGCTGGAGCAGTCCGGCGTCGGCTTCTGCCGGCGTGCTCCCCAGGCGCGGCAGCTGCCGCAAAGCAGCGCCCGCCTTGGATATGATGCGAGGGTGTCGGGGAGAGGGCATCGGAGTTACATCTCCGGGCCGGCATCAACGCCGCAGGTCAAAGGTTCTGCCGCCCATTCTGGAGCAGCAACCAATCTGCGCAGCCCCCAGGAGTGCGGCTGCTCCAACGCCTCGTGGTTGGCATCCTTCAGGCTTTCTTCCAGATCCTCGATCTCTGAGCGGCTGGCATCATCCCAACCCAGATCACGCTCTACCCGCATTGCGATCACCTCATTGGAGGCGCAGTCGAAGACAAAATGGCAGTCGCGCTGGATCTCGTCGCCGTCCTCATCGAAGATGTGCGACCATGTCGTGCCGCCCTCCGGGTCCGTTGCAACGTATCCGGCCGCCTCCGTGCCAATCTTGGCTTTTTCAGCCCAATCCGGAACATCAGATGAGGTCCGCAGCCCGTGGGTCTCCGGGTCATCCAGGGCGTCATGATCGCCAAACAGAAGGCTGTCTTCCAAGCTTTCCGCTTCATCTGCGCTAGCGATCTCCCATTGGCTGTTCCGGAGGATCTGCATTGCGATCACCTCGCTCCGCTGAACATCGAACACGAAGTGGCATTCGCGCTTCGTATCCGGATCATCCTGCGACGCGGAACCGTGCTGCCAGGCATTTTGACATTCCGGGTCGGAAACTACGTATCGCACGTTCAAATCCTTTCGGTTGGTTGCTTAAAGCTCTGGAGAGAAAGCGGGCTCGTCTTGAAAGTCCCGCTCAGCACAAACCGCCTTGCGAAGCGCTTTTGTGCGTTCAAGCTCCAGGACATCCCGCTGCGCAGCAGGGTGATCCGGAGCGAATGCGGGGATGAAGCGGCTTGTCAGAATCTCGGCGATGTTCCCAGAAGCCAGGCTGGCCCCCAAGAGCTCCGTGCAGATCTTGCTTCCGGACTGCACTGCACCCAACCGATCGGCGATGTCCGGAAAACGGGAATGCTGCAGCGCCTCACCAATGGCGATGCGCAGATCATCATCGGAAAAATGGTCCATGGAGGGCACAGCCCGTTCATCGGATGTGCGCATCATTTGCAAGCCGTTGCGGGCGTAGACCCGGGCCACGAGTTCAGGGAGGTATTCGTAGACCAAGGCACTCTCCGGAACCTGGCCGCGGTGACGCGACAAGTCCGGCACGCCGGGCGCCTGCGCAAGACACTCACGGCGGACCTGACGGCAAATCGCAAGCAGCAGCGATGCGGCTTTGACATCCGAACCCTTACGGGCAACCTCTGTGGCTCGCTCCTTGAAGTCTTGTGTGTAAGTGACTTCCGTATTCCCGTTTCCGCTCATGAGCTCCTCCTTGGCTGCTCATGTGGATGATCGGGCACATCTGCGAAAAAAAGAAGTCAGCTTTGTTTTTGACCCTTGTCATTGCTTCCGAAACGTGCGTCCAAATATTCTGATAGCCCGCCGAAACGGCGAGCATTGATCTGCCAGGACGAGAAGTCATGGCGGATTGCCAGGGCGAGGAACAGAAAGAACACCGCACCGAGGCTGGCGCCGCTCAGCAGGGAAAGCAGACCGGTGCCGACGATCAAGGTATATAGGCCAAAGCCGATCGATGCGACTGAGGCGGCCGCAAAGATGAGCGCAATCCGGAAGTGCTGAATGTCCATACCCCTGATATGCGCCTCGGAAAGTTTGGACTCTGAGACGACCTGCGCAAAGCGCGCACGCCCTCCGTCCTGATAACGCCCGTGATAGCCCTTCATAAATTCAGACCTGTCAAATCGGGCCGGCTTCATGGCGTCCAGCGCCGCCGTGGTTGCTGAACGCACATTCCGGCGCGACAGTGCAATGAGCTCTGGCTTGCGGAACCTGTTCTTACCCCACGTCCCCACCCGGGACAGCAGGGGTTCTTTTGTCGGCTTCTCTTTTTTCATGGTGAATTACCTTCTGGAAATTTCGGCACACGGTCTCCGCAAAGCCTGCGGAGGGCGTCTGGTCAGGTCGCGGTTGGCAGCATTCCGGGAAGGATGGCTGGGACTGTGTAGTTGGGCTCCCAAGGCATCAGGAAAATCTCCGGGAGATCCTGTTGCAGCTCGCCGGAACCGCTACTGTCGATGTTCGCTGGGTCATAGCAGCCGCCAGCCGCAACGCGTTCCATCAGATGCCGTTGGTATTCTTCCGGGGTCCAGCCATGGGCAGCCGCGATATCAGGATCGAGGCCGGCAGGGGAGAACCCGGACTCAGCCCATTTCTGAAACCCGCCGCTACCCAGCATGTGCGAGGCTAGTGCGGCGCCGCCATCCGTCATTGGAATGCCATCGACCATCTGCCCCGGTTGGTAAGTGTTCTTGATATGGGAGAGGTTCCTGTTGGTGAATTCGGACAGCGCCTGATCCTGCGCTTCGGTGCTCGACATGAACTGATCGCGGCTGTAGATGCCGCCCTTCCCGGTCCAGACGATGCCTTCCCAGTTTCCGGCGCCGTTTGGCGGCTTTGCCTGCCCCGGCTCGATGTAGCCCAGGTCAACCAAGGTGCCGAACAGGAACTGGTAGGAGCCGGTCGCCGTGCTGCCGGGGTTGGTGGCATACTGATCGCCGCCGCCCTCAAAGCCAAGCACCGCCTCTCCGTAGTTGTTCGAAGGGCCGCACTCGCCACTGCCTGCCGTCGCCGAGTCCGCGCCGGCATATGCGGCCTTTGGAGTGAAGGCCGGATTCAGAGCGGCCGTCAGCACCAACGCAGCTGCAGGAATCGAAAGAATTATTGATTTTCGCATGGCTGCGCCCTCACTTCCTCATTTGATTTCGGCAACCTGAAGACCCGCCGGTACCACATTGACCACAACGGAGGAGCCATCTGCGCCCTGGAAGATCCGCGGGCTGTCTGTTGAGACACCGGACAGGATCAGGTCGTCATTCTGGTCGTAGATCAGGTAGGGCGTGCCCCACATGCCCACCTTGTAATGCAGCCCGCCGACCAGGAAGATCCGTTCCGCATGGCTGTCGCCATTCAGATCCAGCTCAAACTTGTCGAGGCGAAGCCTGGACGTCTCCTGGTATTGGGATGTCGATCCCACCAGGCGGTATTCATCGTCACTGGCCGCTGACGGACGCAGGCCCTCGAGCAGGTCGCCCCACATGTACATTGATGGACCGCCGCTATAGGCCCAGGTGATGCCATCCGCATTGACCACGGCGCCCGTGTCCACTGTGGGCTCGAAGGAAGCAGACTGAGCCATCCCTCCGCCCACTGCGCGCCAGCCGCTTTCGCCCTCAGCGAAGAGCTTCCATTCGCAGGCGCCCTGGTCGCACAGGCCGCCCAGATAGACGAGAGCTTCTGATCGGCCATTGCTGGACATGTCGAAATAGGTGATGTCGGTGATCTGATCCGCGCCGGGCATCTGATCGAGGATCTCAGCCAAACCTTCAGGGGGCGAAGACTCCGCCGCCTCAACCGCAGGGGCTGCAACCGTTAGGGCGAGCGCTGCCAAAGCGCGGACTGAGAAGAGGGGCATGTGAAAATCCTGATTTTTCCAGTTCAGCTCAGCTCGTGATGATATGCGAAAAAAAGAAGTCTAGCAATCCGCCCGGACCTCAGGGTGTGAATTCATAGCTGTCTTTCTGTGCCCGGTTCAGTTGCCAGATGGCATAGGGAACATCCGGGGGCAGCTCCTTGCCGCGCATCGGGTGCGCATAGCCCCGGCGAACCAGATACGGTCCAAGAGCATATGCCCGCTCCGTGTTGAAGTTCTGTCCGGGAGCGCCGGAAATGCTGACATTCGCAAGCAAGCGCCCGTAGCGGTCGACAATCCTGCCGCCATCCCCCTGTACCGGCTCCACGAACAGCGCGCGGCCGCTGCAGAGCGCTTTGACAAGCAAGGAGGCTTGCCGCCCCGGGCTGTTGGCATGCGGATCGATGCCAGCCTTGCGGAGGGTCTCATCAGATCCGCGGCGTTTTGGTTTCTCCGGCGTGTTCACCGAATACAACCGGATCCGGAAGGCTTCCTCCCGGCGCTCCCCGCGCGCAGCGGGCGGCGCCAGAACCTTGAAGGTGTCCCCGTCAATGACGCGGTAATCGCGCGGCCGAAGAAAGAATGCCTCCGACGGCCGTGCGGTCATTCCAGGTGTCAGCTTAGAAACCGGAAGATATGGAGGGATCTTCATCGCAGCCCCGTGCCTTCTCCGCTTCCGCGGACAATTCGCGCAGCAGCATGATGCCGGTGCGTGCATCCACTTCGGGGAAACCGTTTTCCTCATAGGCCGCCTGCTGGGGCGCATCGAGATTGTCAGGCGCGCCCATGATCCGCAGGTCGCCCAGGCAATCCAGAAGGTGAACCTGGCCAGCGCGCGCCATTTCCCGCAGGCCGAGAAGCCGGTCGGAATGGGTGTCAGCCTCGAGATAGAGGGAGACGCCTTGCGGTGTTTCCCGGAAAAATGCGGTCTCGCCGTCGATGTCCTGCTCGCTGAGGTTCAATCCAAGCCCGGGAAGTTTTGCCAGGTCCGCTACCGGCAGGACGGCAAAGAAGATGCTGGCTCCGGCAATCGACTTTCCGTCGTACCGCAGCATGACCGCATTCTCGCGATGCGTCATAAGCTGGTCCGGGAGTGGGACCGGGAAGCGATGCGCCCGGGCGATATCCCCTGATTTCCGCTGATACACTTTCCATCTCCGTGAAGTCTGTTCTGCTCAGAACCATATTCTTCCGGGACGATGAAAATCCCAAACGGATCAGGAGGTTTTTTCGGGAAAGTGCGCAGACGTGGCCCGTAATGGGGCCGGGAGAAGCGCAGATGCGAGACTTTTCCGGGTGCAAGGGGGGGACCTGGTGCGCGATCAGGCCGCAAGGCCTGAGCGCTTTCAAGTCTTTGCTGAGGTCAGCCGGGACCAGGCTTCCTGCTTGCCCTTGATCCAGTCTTCAACGCTGAGGCCAGATTCAATGACGTCCTGAACGCGGGGGCAACCGCAGTTGACGCCCGGCTGAACAATGCCGCCCAGGTGGGTAATGCCGGTTTGCGCAATTGAGATCTGCCTGGACAGCTCATGCTTGGGAGGCCGCGCCCTTCCGGCAAGCCCCTCCACGGTCGCAAGCGTGCATTCCGTCAGAAAGGCAAGCGCATCATCCGTCCCCCGGATGCGATCGCTGGTCAGCATGGTCATGGCGAGACCTCATGCAGCAGTTCCGCACGAAGGGCGGCGCCATCCTGCGTCAGCTGCCACTCCTTTTTCACCAGTTCGATCATCCCGGCCTTGCGCAGTTTCTGGACCAGCCTGTCCGCGGCACGCGTGTACGGGTACTTCACGCCGTCCGGAGCGGGAGAGATGCGGTTCAGTTCAGCTGCGAGCCCCGAGTAAGAGACCGTCTCCCCCGGCCGCAGCCAGCTGGTAAATGCGCGCTTTTGATTTTCTGCAGATGCATGCAACCCGTCTGCAGTCATGTCTCTAAAAATTGCGGACACAGCCTCTCCTTTCCTTACAGTGCCAGGCCGCGCGTGGTCTGAAATTCCTCGGCCGTCATGGGGCGGCGCTCACCAATTGGCTTCCCGGTCAGCTCCGCATCGGTGATCCACCATTTGGTCGACGGGTAAAGCGACACCTGCACCAGGTGGCAGCCGCGATCTGAAAAGCGCAGCCCGGTCTTGAAGCCGGACTTTTTTTCCGCGTCGCGGATGCGCGCCATAGCCTGTTTGTCCTTTAACGCTTCAGCATCCGCATATGTAAGCATGGTCGGATTTCCCTTTTTAGCGGCTCCAGTATATTTGAGAAAAACAATTACACAATAGGGATGATCCAGCAAGGAACCCTGATATCCACACAAATCATGGGCACAGGCAGTTTTGCGGTGGTATGCGAAAAACAAAGATGTGTTATGTTGGGGTGCGACGTTTGATGGAGGGCATCAATGATCTCAAGACGCGGATTCATCGGAAAGGTTGCGGCGGCTGCGGCCTGCAGTGCGCTGTCCGCAATCCCGGCTTTGGGTGCTGATCTTGATATCCCGGACCCTGTCCGGGACAACAGCCGCCTCGACCGGCTGGTTCCGCTCATCGAGCCGAGGCTCGACCTTTACAACCCGCATACGCGAGAGCGAAAGCGGGTCCTGTTTTTTGGGGCTACCGGTTACAACCGTGCTGGCATCCGGGAAATCAACTACCTGCTGCGCGACTGGCGCCAGGATGAAGTCGTTCAGATGGACGTCCGCCTCTACTGGGGGCTCGCGGCGATCCGCACCGCGGCCATGCGCGACGGGCTGAGCGGCGAGATCCAGGTGAATTCCGGGTTTCGCAGCAAGGCCACCAACGACTACCTGCGCAGCGAGGGCTACGGGGCCGCGGTAAACTCATTCCATCTCAAGGGCCGGGCGATTGATTTTGTGGTCAAGGGCGGGGATGTCGCCAACGTGGCCCGCTATGCGCAGTGGCTGGAAATCGGTGGAACCGGCCACTACCGCGGCCGGTTCGTTCACATCGATTCCGGGAAACCCCGTGTATGGTTCGGCTGATCCCGGATCAGCTGTTATAGGGCGAAGGCGGCGCCGGCTCGGTGCTCATCTCTCCGGGATGGGCGCTGTCGGCCTGCAATTGCTGACGGTTCCCGGTGCGCCTTCCGCCTGATTGGCTCGCGCGCAAGGCTTCCTCGAGAGGGAGCCGCATTTCTTCCGGGATCCGGCCGAACCAACTCAGCACCCGGTGGCGGGCCCGCTCACCCAGGGTTCCCGACGCATCTTCCCGGACGATATTGCCCGGGTTCTCCATGACGCGCTCGATCATCCGGCATGTTGCGGGATCCCAAACGGACCGGGGCGTCTTGCGCAGGGAGCGCATCCCCTGAGGGGAAGGCCGCGGGGGTGCGGGGAACGCCGCCTGTTCGATCTCGCCGCTGGAAGTCGCGGTCCGCAAATGACCGGCATAGGTCGACGGGCGTCCCAGCCCTTCCGAGGCCATCAGCTCCAGAAGCACGGATTCCATCGGCCAGCTCCGGACGCCGGTAATCAGGCTCCGGGTCCACGGGTAGTTGAAACCAACCTCCCGCTGCCAATCCAGGTCAGACAGCAGTTCCGCATCCTCAGGATCGATGCCGCTGACATTGTCCAGGCGCCAGCTTCCGGGTTCCAGATGGATTTCCCGGGCCGCCTCAAAGGCACGGCGCGACACAAGCGCAGCCATCAGTTCCTTGATGGCTGGCCGGGTCCATCCGCCCTCCGGCTGCCGGATCGGGCGCCTGATCATCTGGCGAAGCCGGTCTGAGTTCAGGGTCGACAGGGCCAGAACGGGGTGCAGCGCCTCATGCGTATCCCCCGTCACCACATCACCATCAGGCGTGATACGCCCCTCATTCCCCAATACATCCGCTTCGAGGCCGCTGAGGCCGCAGGAGAAGCCCAGCATGACCACCTTGGAGGCGCTTGCCGGGGATATCGTTCTGCTGTCGGTGCGCGGATATGAGATGATCCCGTCCTGATATGCATCCTGCAGTCCGCGCATGGCCAGAGCCGAGCTGATCCCGTGGTGACGGGATGCATAGGCCAGCGCATCTGCCGTGTTGAACGGCCTGACCGTGCCAACGCGCGGGGCAACCGCGGCGCTCAGGGACTGCAACGGGCGTACGGTTCCGGGAACGAGAAGGCCGGAATGACGCCGGGCCAGCTCCATAAGCCGCCGTATTCGCTTGCCGTCTTCCTGGCCGGTCAGTGCGATCCGCGCCATGAAGGGGCGCCCGCCCATGGCGGAACGGGCCTGAAAGGTGATCTCTCCGGTTTCCGGGCGCGCTTTGAGGCGTGCCGGAGCCCGATTGAGCAGCAGCGTGGCGCCAAGAACGGCTGAACGCACCCTGCCAACCGGAACGCCGGCCAGGCGTGAGAAGGTCGAGCCAATCCAGCGGTCCGTCACCGCACGCGCCCGCCCGTGAACCGCGTCGGCCACGATCTTACGGCCCGAGATCCGGGTGGCAGAAGCCAAGGCAGCTCTCACCCCTTCACGGGTTATTGGGCCGGGTCGTACCCGGACCATGCGGCTCGCCCGCTTGGGGAAGTGAGACAGGATGATTTCGACAACGTCATATGCGATCACGTCCCCCTCGACATCATTGTCCATCGCAATGACAATCGGGCAGCTTTCCGGAACCCGGGAAACAGCATCGATAATGCTCTTCACCTTCTCAGGATCCGGACGCCGTCCGGGGTCGAGCAGTTTCCCTTTACGGATATCGATCCCAAGCGGGAGTAGCCGTTTAGGGAAATGACAAACATGGCCGCCCGTCGCAATGACGTGGGACGGCATGCGTATTGCCTCCATAATCCGGGTCCAGGCCTGGGCCTTCCCGTGTGCTTCGATGATGATCAGGGCCTGCATTTCACGCTCACATTTTACCCTAGAGTCTGCCGAGATAATGCGAAAAAGCAAAGATATTTCTTCGTGAGGCGTCGACCCTACGCACAAAAAAGGCCCCGATTAGATCGGGGCCTTTCTCGTTGCGCCTTGCGCACTTACTGGAGCGCATCTTCGAGCGTCTGCACTCGTTCGTCCAGCTCCTGGATCGCCGCCAGCATGGGCGAGATGATCTGGAGGTAGTCGACCGCCTTGGTGCCGGCCGCATTGGTGCGAACCGCGGTGGGCATGACGGCCTCGATCTCCTGGGCGATCACACCGTAGGCCTGTTCCCCGGTCGCCTTCCAAGAGTAAGTGACCGGGTTCAGATCGCGAACGATCTTCATGCCATCAGCAGCCTGAACCGTCTCGATGTCCTTCTTCAGGTTGCGATCCGAGAAGTAGTAGTAGGCGCTCGAGTAGAAGGCCGTGGCATAGAGGTGGCCATCGTAGTTCAGGCGGGTACTGCGAGATGGGTTGCTATTCCCGCCATAGAACTGACCATTGGCTTTCGCGTTGCCGTTGTACTTCATGACCCCAGCAGAGCTGTCGGATGCCCCCTTGCGGCGATGATTGGAGGCAAGCGCGATGCTCGGGTTGCCGTTCACGCCGTTGCCATTGCTGACGTCGATGCCAAAGCCCCCACCGATGGTACGTGTCGCAACAACATCCCCGCTGCGCTTGACGATGATCCCGGTGTTGCTTCCGGAAAGCCCCTGGAGGGCCGCCAGCATGGATGTCGGCGTGATGGTCCGGTTCGCAGTCAAGTTGCCACCGCCGGTCAATCCCGGTCCGGTGTTGATCCTGCGTCCGGGGCGTACGTACCGCGCATCACCCCATGTCGTATCGAAGCTGAACTCTTGGCCCGACTTCGTGAGCCCGGTGCCCGCTGTGAAAGCCCCAACAGCTCCATCAACATATCGCTTGTTGGTTGCTTGGTTGGGACCACCCGGATCCGGGACAAGAACCGAGCCGATGAACTTCTTGGATCCATCGATGGTTTCATTGCCGGTGAGGTTGACGAAGCGACCATCGCCCCAACCCACATCAAACGCGATGGTGCGGTTGCCGGCCAGGTTTCCGCCGCCCGTAAGCCCCACGCCGGCCGAGATTGTACGGCCACGCATAGCATACCGCCCATCACCATATCCGGTGTCAAAGCTGAAGGTCGTTCCGCTCAACCGCAAGCCTGTGCCCGACGTATACGTCGTGCCGGGCGCCGAAGCAGCTTTCGCATCAACGTAGGATTTGGTTGCAGCATCTGAACTGCTGATCGGGTTGGCGAGCCCGCCCAGTGTGCCGTTGATACGGAAGACGAAGTTCCGAGAGTTGCTGCCACTTTGCAGCCTGACATAGAGCGGTTTGTTTTGACCATCAGGTGAAATACCGGTCAGGAAGTGACCTGAGCTTCCACCATGGAACGTCATGTACTGGGCGGCATCCCGCCCGAAGCGAATATTCCCACCAGGAGAGTTGCTGTTGCGGAAGCTGCGCAGCTCGCCAGTGAAGGTCTTCACGCCGCTGAGCGACTGATTTCCGCTCGTGCGTACAACTGTGCTATCAACGCTCAGGGTGCGGTTCGCCGTCAGGTTCCCGCCGCCCACCAGACCGGAGCCGGTGTTGATCGTGCGCCAACGCACCGCATAGCGGGCATCACCCCAGGTCGTGTCAAAGTTGAACGTGGTGCCAGCCAATGTGAGCCCGGTACCTGCAGAATAGGTCGTTCCCTTGGCGGCCGCGGCAGCTGCGTCAACATAGGATTTATTGGCAGCCTGGTTGCCAGCGGTCGGCGCGTTGACGATCACCGGGCCGGTGAAAGTCTTGGTGCCGGAAATGGTTTCATTGCCCGCGTTGTTCACAAAGCGGTTGTCACCCCAAGCCAGGTCGAACGAGATGGTCCGGTTGGCCGCAAGCGTACCGCCACCCGTCAGGCCGGTGCCCGCTGCCACTTGGCGCGTGCGCAACGCGTAACGGTTGTCGCCCCAGGAGATGTCGAAGGAGATCGTGCGATTGCCAGCAAGTGACCCACCGCCAGTCAAACCTGTCCCAGCAATCACCTGCCGCGAGCGCAGTGCGTATCGGCCATCGCCCCAGCTTGTGTCGAAGGAGATCGTGCGGTTTTGGGAGAGGTCGCCACCACCGTTCAAGCCTGTACCGGTATCAATTCGGATCGCCTTGAGATCATCAACGTCATCCTGGGTCGATTTCACCGACGCATCGACATAGGACTTGCTGGCCGCATCCTGCGGGTCTACCGGATCGAGAAGATCCTCGATCTTGAAACCGCCCATGTCCAGGTTTCGGGTCGCACTGTGATTGCCCAGATGGTCCCCGTTCGCCGTGACATAGGTCTGCAGGAAGCTGTAGTTGACCGCATCAGCACCGTTGACAGGAGCGGCCACATTGATGACCCGCCGGTTCGACATGTTCAGGTTCTGGGTCGCGATATGGTTGCCGAGATCGTCCCCCGCCCCGGCCACAGCCGTGTCAACATAAGCACGGTTCACAGCGTGCGTCGGTCCTGAAGGGGCTGGTACCTGGAAGATGCCGAACCCGTTCATGTTGATGGCCTGAGTGGCCACATGGTTTCCGAGGTTGTCGCCATTCGCAGACACATAGGTCTGCAGGTACTTGAGGCTGATCGCATCAAGCGGATTGGTAGGGTCCGCCAGGTTGAAGATGGAATAGCCATCCATGTTCAGATCCCGCGTCGCGATGTGCGAGCCCAGGTTATCCCCCGACCCGTTCGTCGACGTGTATGCGTCAAAGGACGGGTTGTTCAGAGAGTTCACGTCAGACCCGTCAGAGCGACCGCTCGCAATCGCTGGTTGCGCCAGAACAGCGGCCAGGGCCGTCGAAGCCACGAGGGAGATTTTTATCTTCCGTTTCATTGCCCTTCTCCGGGTTGCTGAAAAATATCCTGTCTCGCATATTAGAAAGGTCTGCGAAAAACCCAAACCTTTTATTATCCACAAGAGTCGCTCTTGGAAAAACATTAGGTGCCATTTGGGCTTGCATGGGGTGCCGCCCAAGCACGTCTAGGTTGCTGAAAAGTGTGTTAAAACAGTAATTTACGTTGTTAAGCGCCTGGATTGCAGGTGTGAGGCTGTTCCTTGCCAAATTCATGAAAAATATGATGGTGGACCGGTTATCCCCACAAACTAGCATTTGTGGCATTTGTGGCATTTGTGTTTTCATCTGCCCAGCGTAGCTTCGCATGATATGTGAAAAAGATAATCGGAGTCCGAAAATGCGGCTGACCCATGAACAACAGGATATTCAGGACTATTCCGCCGGAATGGGCCCCTCGGATAACCTGAAGGTGATCGCTTTCGCGGGCGCTGGTAAAACCACGACGCTGAAAGCTGTCGCAAGCGCACGAAAGAACCGCGGTGTCTACCTCGCGTTCAACAAATCGATCGCAGATGAGGCAAAGCGCAAACTCGCAATGACAAAGTGCTCGGCCTCAACGATGCACAGCCTCGCTTTCGGAGCCCTTCGGGATGTCATTGGAAAGCCGGTCACCATCAATGCGCGCTCCATTCGCGAGGCTGGCATCATGTCCCGGTTCCACATTCCGAATGTCGAAGGATGGAACAATTACCGAATTGCCTCGGCCGTCGGCCGCACCCTTTCCGCCTTCTGTAATTCCTCACATGAGGAGTTCGATATCAGCCATGCCGAAGAGGCGTTGATTAGCTCCCTTGGTGATCCGGACATGATCCGTGACCCCCGCAAGCGCGACCAGGCACGTGATGCGATGCATCGGTTGGCGACACCGCTCATGAACATGGCCGAGGCGCTGTGGACCCATCACCTGGAGAAGCAGGAAATGAGCCACGACATGTACCTCAAGGTTCTCGACTTGGATGCCGACCTGCGTGGCGCAGCGTTTTCCAGCTTCCGCTACCTGATGGTCGATGAAGCCCAGGACATCAACCCAGTGCAACGCTCGATCATCACCAAAACGGGCCTTCCGATCATCGCTGTGGGCGACCCGTACCAGCAGATCTACTCGTGGCGCGGGGCGGAAAACGCGCTGGACCTACTGCCTGGCGAAACCAAGTACCTCACCCAGTCCTTCCGCTTCGGAGAAGACATCGCAGAAATCGCACGGCACATTCTCAACACCCGGCCGGACGGCGGGCCGGAGCAGCGCCTTATCGGCGCCGGCTCCGGAAACATCACCGGGCATGAGGGAGCCAAGATCGCCATCGTGTGCCGCACAAACCTAGGCATGATCGACGAGGCGCTGAACTGCATGCGAAAAGGGATGAGCCTTCATGTCGACAACATGCAGGGCCTTCTGCAGGACGTGCGCTCGGCCCAGGCTCTGTACGAGGGCCGCCCGGATAAAGTTCAGTCTGCCGATCTCAAGCAGTACGACACCTGGGATGAACTGCGCATGGAAGCGGAGGAGGCGGACCAGTCCCTGATGAAGCTGGTCAACCTCGTCGAGGGGGAGATGGTCCCGCAGATCGAGGCGCTGTCCAGCCATCAGCGCAAGGACCAGGGCGAAGCGGCCGTGATGATTTGCACCGCGCACCGCTCCAAGGGCCTTGAGTGGCCAGCTGTACAGCTCGGCGCCGACTGGAAAGATGTCGGGGCGATGGGCAAGCGGTACCGCAAAGCGGTCTCACAATCCGAGAAGCACAAGACGCTCGCACTCGAAGAGTGGAATGCGCTTTATGTGGCCGCGACCCGCTCAATCCTGCGTCTGCGTGGACATGAGCGCATCTGCTTCCCGGAGCCGGATCTGGAAGATGAGTATGAGCCGATGGCCGCGGTCGAGGAGCGTCGCAGAACAATGACGATCGAGGATGGGGAGGAGATCCGCTTTCCGCAGTAGGACGGACTTTTGAAGCCGCTTTGGAGCCGCCCTTTACGGGCGGCTTTGTCATATGCGAAGGCGATTACTCGATCCCAATCGCAATCCGCGCGCATTCGCTTCTGAGTAGCCGCTTGTCTCCACGTTCCAGGAACTGGCTGTTGAGATCGCCTTCCTCATGCGCCTTGTCGATGTGATGCTTTGTCAGTTTGCCTTCGGACAAGAGATCTTCCGCGATACTCGACCAGAAGTCGTAGACTTCTTCAGCTTCATCCTCCGTCCAGCGAACGGCATCCGAGTATTGGCAGCTGGTCGAAAGCATGTAGTTTGCGACCGCGTTCTCGTACGATACAGCTACATCCCCAAACGCATTGAAGTGCAAATAGGCGGCGCGGAACATGTCCCGCCGATTGTATTCATTGAGCTTCGCAGGGCTATAAACCTCTCCGACTGCCAAGCCCTCAAGCATCTTCTCTGCGAGTTCCCTGGCTTCATCAGCAAGGGCGGGGCACTCTTTGGCGAAATAGGTCCCGCTTTCAGCTGCGGTCATTCCGTCAAAAAAAACGTCAAGCGACTGCCCCGCGTGCGTGAAGGCACCGCCGCATACTCCCCGGACATTGGGGACCGAGTCGCATGCATCATCAATCGCATGGCTTATGCGCCTTGAGGCGCGCCTCTCAGAGGGGCGCCCAATGTGCTCTGGGCAAAAGTGCATCTTTTCGATCATGGACGTAAGCCGCAAGATTTTCGCCCAATGCTTCTCAGGTACGCCTTGCGGACGCGCTACAGGGGTAAGGGTATTCTGTATTTGGGCAGGAAGGTTCGGCCCGGTCCGCATCACATGCTGACAATAAGGCTTATCAGAAGTTGCTGCGCGGCGGCGCCCCTCATCCAAATGAATCTGACATACGGTGGCATTTGAATTGAACGAGGCCGCGCATAGCTGCTCGGCCGATTTCACATGGGTCTGGTAGATCTGAAGTCTCTCGCTTTGATCAACCTCCTGAACCCCAGCACACGCCTCAAGCGTCTGCATGTTGTACCCAAGACTGTGCATGTGCTTGACAACTCGCGGTACCCATTCAGAACTTGATGCTGTGCTGGCCAACGCTGAAATGGCGATCGCAATAAGGGTATGTTTGACCATTGGATAAAATCCGTGTGTGGAAAAGCTTGAAAGTTGAGGTTGAGACCGGTGAACTCTCAACACCAATGGTTGATACCCCGGGCTAGTCAACAAGTGGTGTATTCCACACCTGCACCAATCATACACGATAAAGGAAGCGAGAGGGCTACATGCCCCCTCGCTTCCTTTACTTTACCAGCTTATGAGTGCCGCACGCTAATCTCAGGGTGCGCTCGCCGTGATGAGCTGCTCAATAACGCTGACCGCCAGAGGAAAGTTGACCGCAAGCACGCCGGCAATGATAAAGGTCATTCCCGGACCGAACGTCTTGGGGCCGCCCCCGCCGCCAATCGCAGTATCGCGCAGGAGCATCAGGCCGCGCATGACGCCGATCAGCCCAACAAACTGCACGACCGTGACAATGCCAACGATCATCGATCTGCCCGCGGTATCCGCCTCAAACAAGCCCACGGTCGACGGGGCATAGGCAAAGATGGAGGCGGCGTCATGAGCCTCTTCAGCAAAGATCGTTTGCGCGATCGTAGAGGTCAGGCCGGGCAGGGCGATAAAGCAGACGCCGATAATGAAAGACCAGGCCGGAGAGGCCCAGGATCCGGCGTTGCGGCCCATCTCGCTGCGCTTGGAAGCCGCCTTGATGGACATCATCACGATCACGATGCCCGTGATCCAGGACAGCACATACAGCAGGCCGGTCAGGCCGCCGCCGCCCGGTGAGATCGCAGCAACAAGGTTTTCGATGATCTTAAGGAGATCGACCATTGGAGGGCTCCGGCTTCACTTTTCGCATTAAGGTCGAAGGGGCAGCTGCAGCCGCCCCGTAAGTATCATCCCGGGATCAGGACCGACTTGTTTTCCATGACGACAACCTTGCCGCCCTCCGAGGTGGGCATGATCTGCAGAACATAGCCGTAACCTTCGACAAAATCGCCGACCTTCACATCAGATGGGACATGCGCTTTCGTGCCGGGTGCCGGAATTCCGCCCGGCGACTTCACATAGACCGTGTCCGAACCCGGGACGCCCGCGGCGGCAGTGGCGGCGCCTGATTTGGCGGTGCTGCCGTTAATGGCGACCCGCGCAATGAGGCCCAGATCACGCGCCATTCCCTCGAGGCGCTCGTTCAGATCCGTGATCGAACGTTCCACAGCAACCCGGTCAGCAGGATCTGCGGTTTCCATCGCGGCGGTCCGGCGGGACAGGTCGACGATCAGGTTTTCGGCCATGTCGACCTTTTCCTTCACCCGCAGGAACTCGGCGAGAACCTCGTTCTGGCCAAGCGCCAGGGTTTCCGCGCGCTGCGCCTTTGCCTCAGCCAGGGCGAGCTGTTCCTGCAGCGAGACGATTGCAGCATCGCGCTCCACGACCTCGGCCGACAGGGTTTCGACCGTTTCGAACATCAGGTCGATGGCGTTGCGGACCTCTGCGATTTCATCCTTTTTCGCATAGTCCGCCAGGACGTCCTCGTTCAGCACAGGCGCCGCCGGTGCGGGCTCAGCTTCCTCGCTGGGCAGGTCCAGGAACAACGCATCCAGATCGCCTTCGGCCGCACTGGCCAGATCTTCGGTCAGGTCATTCAGGTTGCTTGCCGCTTCACTTGCGGGAGCCTGTTCGCCCTCAATAGCGCCCGGTGCCGCGATCTCTTCAAGCATCAGCTCCGAAAGATCGCCGTTGTCGACAGGCAGTTCTGCCTCAGGCAGCGTGACCGGATCCGGGGCCCCGGAGTCCACAGCAGCCGCGTTCTCCTGGTCATCCGTCTTCGACGTGCCACCCTCTGACTGAACATCTTCTGCCGGAACAGCCGTGCCCGCCGGGAGAATGGTCCGCTCAGCCTGAACCTGAACCGGTTGCGGGGCGGGCAGCTGTGCCTGGGTGGCGCTCGATGCTGCGGGGGCGGAGAGCCTGTTCAGAGCCAGGTATCCGCCGGATGCAGCAATCACGAGGGCAACAGCGCCTGTTGCGAACATCAGAAGTCCGCGCTTGCTTTTGGGTTCAGCGGCGGGAGCCGGAGCATCCTGCTGCCCCGCATCGGCTGCGGACGGCACCTGCGCAGGAGCGGTCTCCTCGGCAGTATCCGGTGTGCCGGCATCAAACCAGCTGTCGTCGACCGCCTCGCTCCGAGCGGCGTCAGGTTCCATGCCATCCATGATACCGGAAGTGTTGTTCTCTTTTTCGCTCACGCCCGATGGTCCTTCTTCAACAGCGGGGGCCGCCACGGCCTCAGCGGCGTCATCCTGATACCCGTCACGGTAATCATCGACGGGCGTTTCATAGGATGCATAATCGGTCTGTTCAGGCTCTGTGAAAACCTCCACATCCGAGAAATCCACATCTTTGACCGGGGTGTCATCGGACGATCCCTCGTCCGGATCAACGCTCCAGGGCTGGAGGTCATCGCCATCATCAGCGAGCGTGGACACCGCGCTCTCCGACGTTGAGGTGTCATCCTGCCAGGCCGAACCGGGCACGCTGGTGCCATCTGCGGTGTCGGCCCAGTCCGGACGCGGCATGTCATCCATCGACAGCCAGTCATCATCCGATCCGGTGACTTCGGTTTCCGCTGGCGCGGCACCGGTGTCCTGGATGGCATCGCTCAGCGCCGCATCCAGCTCATCAATGTCGACAGCACCGTCTTCGGCTTCCGGCAGCGCGTCATCCAGATCATCAATCCAGTTTTCCGCCGGATCGGCTTCGCTCTGCATTTCATCGCCGGAGACGATCTCCGTAGCGGGCTGCACGCCGATCAGGCTGGAAAGGCTCTGATCTTCTGCTTCGGACACCTCGGTGGTTGCCACATTGAGGACGTCATGCCGCGGCGCGGGCTCTTCCTCTGCGGAGCCGTCCTGCGCTGCAGGCTCCGCCTCCGCTTCGTCTTCGCCGGACAGATCATCCAGCGCATCGGAGCCATCCAGCTCATCATGCAGGTAGGACAGATCATCCATCGCCTCATCTTCGGCGTCCGCATGTGCCAGAGCGGTATCCGAAGCCGCGCTGTTCTGCTGCAGCTCATCATCGCCGGGGATGGTGAATTCCTGGAAATCAGGTTCGGCATAGGCCGTATCCTGGGCGCCGGAGATGGCGTCATCGGCGAAGGGCGCCATCAGGTCATCACCTTCCGGGAAGACATCGCCCAGAAGATCGTCACCCCCATCCTCATCAGCCAGGCCGCCGATCACAACGGCATCCTCTTCAGCATCGAGATCCGCATCATCCGCCGCGGGCAGCGGTGCGGCCGGCGCTTCGGGCGCAACGGCAGATGTGCCGCCGCCCATGCTGATGGGGCCCGCATCCTCGTCGTCATCAAAGATGGTCGACATATTGGAGAGATGCGTCAGACGCTCCTCGAATTTGCCCAGGTCGGACGTCGCCTGGTCGATAGCCTTGCCGTCGAGCAGCTCGTGGTTGCGTGCCTGGACTTCTTCAGCATTTGCGCTGCCTGCCAGAACGATGCCGGTTTCGGTGTCAGACTGGATTTGAGCGGTGGATGCGCTTTTCTTGCTCATCTTTTCCCCCGATGATGCTCTGGTGATTATTGGACAAGCTTCTCGACGGGATCGATAAAGATGATCCCGATCGGGTAGCCGTTTCGCAGAATGATTTTCGGACCCTTCGGCGCATTCGCCAGGATGTCCGAGGAAATGGCGCTCGCAGCATTCGCCGCACCGGCGTACATGCTTTGCTTGGCGCTGGCGGACCCTGTGGCAACGGTAGCGTTGTCACCCGTTCCGATCACGGTCTGCGCGGTTTGCGCTCGGCTCTGGGCATAGCCGCTGATGAAGGTCGCGGCGATAAGCGGACCATAGCGCGACACGTACCGGCGCTCCACATCGCTTGCCACGGCGGTTTCCGCGGTGGCGCCATCAACCGCGAAGGCATTCACGGGATAGACCGTGCCGTCCTTGGTGGTCATGTTGGTGAAGCTGACAACCATCCGGTCTGCCGTCTTGTCAGCCGTAAAGCTGCCGGTCAGGCGGGCGCCTTTAAAATCACCGGAGACGATTTCCGCAAGCACCGGCGAGTTCATGTCTGAAGAGACATTGGTCAGCGTTTCAGCATAGAGGACATCGCCAGGCCGCAGGATCATCTCAGCCGCACCACCGCCTGCCGCGCCGCCATCTGCAGGCTGCGCCGCGGCACCGGAGCCGGTGCCATTTGCGTCTGATCCATCGTTCGGGATCGACACTTCGCCCTGAGCCATCCCGGAGGTGGCAAAAGTCTTGGCAACCGTTTTCATCTGGTTCGACATCAGTGCGACATACGGGTTCTCCTGCTCGTCAGCTGCACCCGGGGCCATCACGGGCTGGGGCTGCTGCTTCACTGCGACGGGCACCCGCCGGCGTTCCGCAACCTGCGGCGCCGGTTCCGGACGAGGCAGCACACGGCGTTCGGTCACAACGGGACGCTTCACCTCCGGTTTCGGCTCAGGCTTTTCTTCCTCGACCGCGATATCCTCGATTTGCACCGGCTCATCGACAGGCTTCAGGATGCCCTCGGGGGTGGGAACGGATGTCACGCCCAGCTCTGCGGCGCGCTGCGCCCGGCGATCATTCAGCTCCTGCAGGCTCTGCTGATATTCAGGGCTATCCTGCTGGACGGAACCGCCCGGCGTGGAATCCAGGCTGGCCGCGCGGGGCGTCTTGCTGGGCTCGACCTGCTTTTGCGTGTTGTAGAAGATCCCGCAACCAATCGCGACCATTGCCACGACCGAAATGCTTGCCAGCTTCAGAGACGGCGGCAGCCCTTTCTTGTGACGCACGGGCGCCGGATCTTCCATGACCTCAACCTCGGGGATGTGGTCCAGTTCGTTGGGATTGTCAGTCATTGCTGGCTCCTCAGGGCAGGACAACGTCGGCACGGACCATCTGGCCAGCGACGGAAAAGAGCGCCGTAAAGCTGCGCGGGATTTCATACACGCGGATGCCGTCCGGGCCGGACATGGCATTGGTGTGAGCGGGCCACATCAGCGGGTGCTTCGAGCGCAGGTAGACCTTCTCGCCCATCAGCCATCCGCGGGCATCGACGCCCTGGATTGCCACCGGCTTTGCCTGCGCGGGAATATCGACGCCGGCGAGAAAGGACAGCAGCAGCTCAGAGCCCGCCTCGGTCACGCTGTCAGACGCAACGGCCGTGTTGATCTTGGCATTGGGCCCCTGGCTCATGATCTGGATGTCATGGCGGAAATGAGCGGTCTCATTGGAAATGCCGACGCGCATCACAACCGGCTTGGCCTGCCCTTTGAGCATCACGACCAGGTTGGTGAACCCGACTTTCGTCAGCGGGGTCATCGCCAGGTTGTTGGCCTGCTCGCCGAGCTGAATGACCTCGAAATCCTGACCGGAGCCCACGACGTACTGCGTGATCGGCCAGGGCTGACCGGTGACATCGTAAAACCCGATCACCGAGGCGATGCTGGGCGCCAGGGTCAGAACCGGAGGCGTTTCGCCCGGCTCGAGGCTGATAAAGCCTGCATCGACCCGCGCATCCGGCTCTTCACGTTCCAGAAGCGCACGCTGGTTGGCTTCATAGATATCGCGGAACTTACGAACCATTTCGGGCGTCATGGGAAAGTTGTTTTCGATGGCCTGGTTGAAGCCATCGATCTTGTCCGCGTTGAGCTGATTGCCATCGTTCAGCTTTGGCAGCGGATTGCCGTTTGCATCCGTGGGTGCGGCTGGCACAGCGCTGCCGCCGGTGGCCATGCCCCGGGGTGCGGCCGACGGCACATAGCCCGAGAAAATCCCGGAGCTGCCGTCGGCCTGGCCGCCCATTTCCGCGGCGGGGGAAGTGCCCGCGGAGGACGGATTCTGTTGTGCAAGAGCCATCCCGGTGCAGGACAGCAGGGCGATGGCTGCGGCGCCAGCGGCAAGTTTGGTTTTGGTCATCTGGTACTTCCTTTTTCGCAAAACCGGATCACTTGACGAGGACGCGGGTGATCCCGACGCCACGCGACGTTTGCCAGGTGGGCAGACGGCTGATCTGAACTTCGGCCATCCGGTCTTCCGTGCTCTGTTCGGAGGACGATTGATAGGTGATGGTGATCGGGACCTGCACGACCCAGCTGAAGCGGCCGGTCGCATCCGGCCCGGATTTGACGATCACGGCGCCATTGGCGACAACGCTGGAGATCAGGCGCCGGTTGCGGACGAAGTCCAGCATCCCGGAACCCTCGATGGCCTGCAGGAAGTTGTTCCAGCCATTGGGGCGTTCGAAATACTCCGATGCCTCCGCCAGATCCTGGCGCCAGTTCACGAAGTTGAAGGTCAGGGACCGGGTGATCGCCTCGACGGCGAAGTTGGTGACCTGCCCGTCGTTCAGGTAGGGCTGGGTGACCGGCGTCAGGGGGATAATGCCGCCATCCTCGCGGGCAATGAAGTAGCGCGGCTCCGGCTTCTGGGTGAAGGCCCACCAGGCCGCACCGGTCGCGGTTACGGCCGCAGAGGATGCAACAATGGCCGCAATCGCCATCCGTTTGAAACCGGTCTGATAGGTCTCATGGCGTGCGAGGGCCGTTTCAGTGCCCCCGAACCTGTTTTTCATGCTCATCCGTTGTCGACCCCAATCGAGAAATGCTTCAGCGGGACGATGATGGAACGGGATGGCGGCATGCCGCTGCCAAAACGAACAGTTTTTCCCATTTTCACATCGTCTGCCTGATGCATAACATCTTGGTAGGAGTGCGCGTAAGGGGTCTTCTCCAGGATGCCCCGGATCGCTTGCGAGTTTTTGTGGATAAGCACGGTGGTGGCCACCTCGCCATCCTGGGCGGGCTTATCGCCGACGCCGGGCCGGATGCCGTAGCGCAGAAGGACCTTGCGCGCCTCATCACCGTTCAGCATCACGTCATCATTGCCTTCATAGCCGCATGCGCTCTCCAGAATGGTGCCCATCAGCTCAGAGCGCGCGCCGGCATTGTTCTGACCATCCAGGCGCACCTCATGTGACTGGAGCGCGGCGAAGAGGCGGGTGTGGTCCTTGTCTTCGGAGACCACGTCACTGAAGTCGGTCAGCTGCTCGATCACGTTGAACTCGGTTGCAATGAAGGAGACAGCCTCCTGCTCGTTTTCCGGTGTCCCTTCGCGCATCATCAGCCAGCACCCGGTCGCAAAGCTGCCGAAAACGTCTGCGAGGCGGCGCTCAAGACCCAGGCAGCTCAGAGCATGGACCATATGGCGGTAAGTCGCCATGTAGTCTTTGGCGCGGGTCAGAATACGGCCGATCCACCGATCAGAGAATTCCTTGGTGATCAGATCCAGAGCAGGGATTTCGATGTCATTTTTGAAGCCGTCGTGCTTGCGCCCGGAGGACAGTTTGAGGCGGGCAAAGCGCGATTGGTCTGCGGCTTTCTCGAGGCCCGGAACAATCGACGTCAGCATGAATGTGGACGCCACCTTGTAGCCCCGTGCAGACCCGCCGCCCGAGACGCCCTGCGCAACAACAGAGTCATCCTCAAACGACGAGTAGCGGATCATCTTGATGATGTCGTCCATCCGCTTCCTGTCTTTCATATCTTCGCCCTCCGCCTCATCGAAGATGACGGGAACGGAGCGGTTCACCAGGAAGTTCCGGATGCCGGACTCGGAAGAGTTGGAAACCACGCTCACCACAAAGTCACCCAGCACCTTGCCGACGATATTCCGGGTAACCCAGGATTTACCGGACCCGCGCGGACCGTCGAGCCAGATGTGCGACCGCCACGGCAGCATGCCGCAGATTGGAGCAATTGCGATCCAGCCCATCAGTGCCATGATCGACAGCTCCCGGCGGTCGTGATGCCAGTCCAGTTTGCAGATGATATCGAGAAGCTGGCGAATTTCGGGGCTTTCGGCCGTGAACGGGGTCACGACATCCGGCATCCGCGTGCGGGGGCCGACGGTGTAGACGTATTGACCAGTGAATTCGTGAATCGGCTTACTGCCTTCGCCATCGACGTAGAGCTGTGAGCCGGTGTGGAATACCACTGTTCCTCCGTCAAGGCGCGCGCCCTGGCTGCAGCGCAGTCTCGGATCCCAAACACCGGCACTGTAGGTGGCCTGAATCAGGAAATCCACCGCGCGCTGCCAGTCCGGACCTGCAGGCTGGCCGTTGCGGTTCAGCTTGGGGAAGTTTTCCTCCCACCAGTCAAGGGGAGCCAGGTGCAGCAACGAAGTTGAGTTCATCTGCTTGGGGGCCAGCTCAAACACCTGGCCCGAGGTCAGCGACATGAAGACGTTGACGGTGTCCAGGTAGCCCAGGCAGCGGAAATGCCTGTTGAAAGCGGGGTTCCCCGCGTTCTCTTCCTCGATCTCCTGATGCTGGTCCACCTCATCCGGGGAGATCAGGTCCTCGCTCGCAACGTCTTCGATTTCCGGAGCGTCGAGCATGGGCGCCGTATCGGTGCCGTCAGCCCCATCATCCAGCGTCTCATCAATCATTTCCAGCCAATCAATATCGTCGTCCTGAGCTGCCGGTTCCCCGGCAAGCTCAAAAGGGGCAGCCATTTCCGGCTCCTCCAGGCCGGATGCGTCCATGTCCTTCGGGGTCTCTGTCTTGCGCAGCTCGAGGTTGGCCATATTCGTCCTCATGGAGTTCTTTTTGATAAAATTGATTAGCTCGTGCGGTGCCCAGCCTTCTTCCTCAGCGTCGGCGACGTCCCATCCGGACTTAACATCCTTGGGAGGCCTGACCTGGCCGAGGACGATATTGTCCAGAACGCCGCGGTCCAGGGCGCGCTGCGCTATCACGGACTGCATCTGGTCAACGGCCTGCTTGAGACGGTCTTCGACCGTGCCATCCGGGCGCTGCAGCGGCTTATCCGCATCGGGCCACTGGATGATGTTGATCTTCCGGTCACCCACGATATCGAAGAAGGGTCCCCAATCAGCATAGATCGCCGATTTCGACCCGCCCATCGGAGTGAGCACCAGCCATTTGCCTTCGGGGTCGGCCTGACGCAGCATGCGGGCAGCCGCATCGCGGGTCTTCTCGCCCTCAACGATGAGGACGTTTTTGCCGCCCGCAGCGTTCCAGCCGCGCACATCTTCCATGCCATAGACCGGCCTTGCGCTGCCAACCTTCGGTCCGATCGAGACCCAGGCAAGCCGCTTGCCGTCGTGCGTGGCATTCTCCAGAAGGCGCTCCGGGCAATCCTCGGTAGGAACCATCAGGCGGGCAGGGATAAAGAATTTCTTGTCACGGCCCATGACACGCAGAATGCACATGAGAAGATCCCCATCCGCATTGCGGTACTCATGAACCATCTGCGGGAAATACCGCTTAACGGCCGGGTCCCGGTCTCCGTATGTGCCGCGGTTATTCCAGAGCTGGAAGTCACGCTTCGCCGCGGGACGCCTGACATCGGCAGGGACAGGGATAATCCCGGCATCCGCCAGATTTCCGGGCGCCGGGCGCACTTTGGAGCTCTCGTAACGGACGAGCTTCTTCTTGGGGCCGGCCGGCTTTCGGCCTTCCACCAGGCTGCGGATCTGGTCGGGGACCGGAATACCAAGCTTGTCGGCCGCAAAAATGATGGCGGGCTGGAAGTCCAGGTTCTGGGTGGTCATGATCAGAGTTAGAACGTCGCCCTTTTCCCCGCACCCCCAGCAGCGGTAGTTGCCGCGGCTTGGATCGACCTTGAATGAGGGGGTCTTTTCGACATGGAACGGGCAGAGGGCCTCAAAGGTGCGCCCGGTCTGGCGCAGCTGGGCACCCGTCAGGTCCGCGATCGCATGATCGATGCGATAGCGGCTCTTGACCTCGTCCTTTAGATCCGAGAACGCCCGGATGATATCCTCGCGGGACATTTTGGCCGCATCATTCTTTTTCGCATATGCGGCCATCAGAAACTCCCTCCGAAGGACACGGCGTAATCACCGGAGGACCAGGCTGAAGTGGATTTGCAGGAATCGCAGATCCGGTGACCGAAGCCTTCCGAGAAAAAGGTCTTCCCGCATGTGAGACAGGGCCGCAATTTCGCATTACCATTTTTCGCATTCTCAGCAGACATGCGTTCGCCGGCAACCGACTTGGGCGGCAGCCGCAAGCGTGAAGCCTTGATCGCTACAGCGTTCTCCTGGCGGCCCAGTTTTTCTGCGATTTCGGAATTCGAGTGACCATCTTTCCAAAGACGGATCAGGAGCTGAACATCCTCATCCTGCCAGGGACCGGTCTTTCGAACCGGAGCCTTGCCGGACGCATGCCCGAAGCCGGATGCGGCCATCACTTCCCCCATTTTGCAATCTCGCTGTTCTGTGTGTCGGGGCAAGTATCAGTCCTGATATGCGAAAAAGCAAGAGGGGAAGTTTTCGCGACATGCTCGGATCACCCCTCATCACTGTTACGTCACTGAAAACAAACAAAAAATAGATATTATCCGGAACCCGGAGAGGCCGGATCCGCCAGGCCGGAGCGTCGGTCGGCTCCTGCATGGATATGAAAAATCCCAAAAAAGACAATAAAAACAATGAGGTAACAGCGTTACAGTCCGTTACGGATGAAGATCCGCCAGTAAGTCATTGATTTTACACCTTTATTTCTATTTATCTATCTATGTATCAGGTAGATAGTAATAGATATATATATAGAAGAAGAGAGAGGGATATTTCCGGACTCACGGAGAGTCTCTCCCCTCTACATACAATCCTGCCGTTACCGCCGTTACAGCGATACATGATAGAAAAAACAAATGAAAACAGATGGTTGCGTGTAACCGGCAATAGGTGGCCAGGCGTTACGAAAGGGAAGTTCCGGCCCGGCCGCCAGAGTTTTCCACATCTGCGTTGGCCGGGATACGAATGCGCACTAGGGAATTTCTCAGTTTTTCGCATATTCTCTACATGCAGAAGATTGCGGCGGCCCGGGAATGCGGATCGCTGCCGTGCAGGTTTATGAGAGGATTGAACATGAAAACCTGGAAGAAACGTGCCGCCCTCGCTGCGGCGGCAACTGCGGCAGCCCTGATTGCGGCTCCCGCCATGGCTCAGGATGCCGGTACCATCATGAGCGGTCTCCGCGGGCAGGCCACGGAAGCCGTGTCCCTGGTAACCGTTATCTCCTTCCTGGCGGGCGCTGCGATCGGCATCGCGGGCTTCCTGAAGTTCTATGCCAACACCAAGAACCCCAACGATCCGTCGAACAAGATGTCGACCGCCTTCATCCTGATTTTTGTCGGCGCCGGCCTGGTCGCGCTGCCTGCAGTCTTGGGCTCGGGTATCTCGACCGTGTTCGGCAGCGGCGCAGACAAAACCGATGGTACCAGCGGCTTCACCTCGCTGAACTAAGCGAAATGCGAAAAACTAAGCGCCAAAAATATTTGGCGCTTAGGCACTTCGGGGGCAGAGCTATGAAGGCAAAATTCTTGATCCGCACGCCGGCCCGCGCCTTTCAGGCATTGGCCGCCACGCTGGTGTCAGCCGGGGCCGCTGCGGCGCAAGCCCGGGATCTGGGCCAAATTGCCAACGGCATGACCGGTCAGGCTGCCGAAGGGACCAGGTTCATTACCGTCGGAGCGTTCTTGCTCGGTGTAAGCCTGGTGATCGGCGGATTTCTGAAATTCTACGCGCATTCGAAAAGCCCGAATGATCCATCCAGCTCAATTTCGACGGGTTTCGTGCTGATCCTGTGCGGGGCGTGCCTCGTTGCTCTGCCGTCTCTCCTGTCCTCCGGCGTGGCAACCATATTCGGCGCCAGCGCTGATGTGACAAACGGGACAACGGGCTTCATCCGGATTGACTGAAAAATGCGTGCCGGGAGCCAGCGGCTCTGTCAGATGCACTTGGGGGAACGATGCTTTCCGATATGCTGAAATCGTCGCTTGTGACGATGAACCTTAGGGTCGTTGATCATGCCGCTCTTCTCGTGCCGCAGGCGCAGGAATGCGGTGAGGTCATGAAGCGGGACCAGGAACGATGCCATATCTGCGGTGTCAGGGTTCCCGGAATGATGGAAATCGACCACCTGAAAGGGCACCGTGAGTCGCCGGCATCCGACATGGCTTGCATCTGCCAGTTTTGCCACAACCTCAAGCACCCGCTCTGGGCCGGGGCCCGCAAGCGGATTATCCCGATCTTTGCACCCGACATGAGCCAGGAGGATCTTCACCGCCTGGCCTGGGTGGCGCTTGCATGGCGTAATGCGCCGGATGATGCGCCTGTCGATGTTTCCGCAGTGATTTCGGACATCGAAGCCCGTCGTCAGCGTCTTCGTGAACTGCTTGGGTGCAAGGATGCGGAATCCCTTTTCGAGGCCGCCCTTGGGATGCCTGCGCTGATCGGGGAGAAGGAGGCGGCCGAAACCCTTCTGCGCATCGACCAGTCCCTGCGGTTCTGGCCTGCAGAACTCACGGAAGGGTATGAGGGGCTCAAAAAAGGGTCGCGGCTATCGACGTGGAGCCTCGGAGGGTTCCAGGTCATTGCAGATGAGGCTGCGCAAGCGATACGTCAGGACTGCGCGCCCGATTTCGAGAAAATCCGGGCCGCGGCAGAGGCCGTGGCGGCGGCTTGAGGAGCGCGCCATGGGCATTGAATTTCAGGATATTGAACAAGAGGACCGTACCGGTAGTGAGGATCCCTTCTCCAATGTTGGGGTAATCTTTTTCGGCGAAGATGGCAGCTGGCAGGCGCAACGGACCGGAACCGGATTCACCGCTGCGGGCGAGGGTGTGCCGCAGCGCCTTGAGCCAGGGCTTTGGGTGGCTGACATGGGCTACGATCAGGTCCGCGCGATCAGCAAGGAACTGCGCGGCATGACGATGCGGTCAGATAGCTGGCTGAAGCTCTCGATTGACCAGATCCGAACAGCCTTCGGCCTCAGCGGGAAACGCCCCGATCAGTCGCTGCCGGTCATCGCCACAATCGCGCATCGGGTCTACCGCCTGTCCCAGGAAGCGCTGCGCGATAACATGGGCGACCTGCGCTACAAGTCCCCGCATGAATTCCAAAGCCAGATGGAGCGCGCCGCCTCCCTTGCCACCGCGATAGCCACGGTGAATGCGCCCGCGGTTGCCCGCACCGGGTCATCTGAGAAGCGTGTGATCGAGCATTTCACCAGAACCTACCAGGCCGGGATGTACATCGGGGGCCGTAAAGAGCCGCCTGATGACCACATCAACCTGGCGTTCCACTTCCCGCGCCTCACCTACGCGCGCCGCATCACGGAAGAGGATGTTCCGGCCTCCTCGATCTGGCAGATCGCCAATCGCAAGGATCACCAGAGCGTTGAGGACTTTCTGGAGAATATGCGCCAGACCGGCCGGCCGGCCATTTACAAGGCTGTCTGCCAGCCGGGTGAGGGCTACGTTCCGGAGCATGTGCAGGTGTTCGCCAATGGGCTGAACACTTCAATGGGAGACACCCACCGCACCAGGTTTATCGATGAAGAGATCAAGCTTCTCGCGCGTCATTACAAGGTTTCCGTAGAGGGCGTTGTCGCGGGCAGCAAATGGTGCCCCTCCGCAACCGGCCAGCTGCTGCGCAGTCTCGAGGCCGCCGCGGGCGGAGCCGATGCCGCGCGCGCCTCATGGTCTGTCGGCCTGGCGGCCGAAAACATCCTTGCTTCGGCGTTGAGGGCGGCCCGCAAGGAATCTCCCGGCCAGACCGCGGAAGCCGTCTGGATCGCCGCCCGGGACCGGGCCGCCATGATGCCTGCTATCGAAGCGCTGGCAGAGGTCGGGGCGTCTCTTGTCTCAGCCCACTACGGCAACATCACGGTACGCTGTCCGCTGGACATCGAGCTGCTGATGCTGGTTGTCGATGCGGCCTGGGAATGCGGACTGATCCTGCCACTGGAAAGCGTGGAGCTTCTGAGGCAGATGGGGGTTCCAATTCCGGCAGAACCGAGCCTGTTCGGCGGGAATGATGTGGATTACCTGCTGTCTGCTGTTGTTCACCGCCGCCAGCGTAATGCACTATGGTCCCTTGACGGGATCATGGATCTCCCAGCGGATGAACGGGCCCGGCAGTTCCGGATCCTGACATCCGCATGAGTGCGAAAAAGGAATGAGAATGGGCGTTTTCGACGTATTCACGAAGCTGATTGGCGGTGTGCTTCAGGAGTCCATGATGGACCAGATCCGCCTGGAAACCATGGAAGATGATACAACCATGGTCTTGAAAGACGGCTCTCTGATCTCGCTGATCAACGTGGCGGGCGCCCTGGAAACTCCAGGCGAGGCTGAGATCGCCTTGATGGTGGAGCGGCTGCGCGTCATGCTGGCGTCGTATTTCGCCAAACCCGGCCATGCCATTGAAGTCAACTTCATGCGCGATGCCAACGCCGCCCGGCAGTACATCGAGCGGATCGTGAACCGGACCAAGCGCGGCGCGCATGGGCTCGGCCTCGACCTCGACGACGTGCTGCAGGAGCGGATCTCGAACCTCTCGACCAAAATGGTCAGCGAAGTCTGCCTGATCACGGTCACAACCCGCCCGGCGGTACTTGACCGCGAGGAGCTGAAAGAGGATGTGAAAAATCTCGGCGAGCGGATGGCCAAGCTGCCGGTGATGGAAGGTGGTCAGCTTCCCTCCAAGGCAATGCTGTCGGCGCACGCCCGTCACCTCGCACTGGTTGAGGCCCTGAACAGCACATTGATCAAGGCGGGGCAGATGTCCAGGGTCCTGAGGGTTCACGAGGCGCTTCAGGAGATCCGCGCTGGCATCTATCCGGACACCTATCCGACCAAGGATGAATGGCATCCGATCCTGCCCGCCTGGTCGAAAGAAGGCGCAGCCACGCCATCGGTGAACCCGGGCAAGCGCGCCCTGACCATGCTTCCGGAAACGCCCGCGCAGATGAACGCGGTGGAATTCGGGAACCTCGCCGTGCCGACTTTCGACCTGCAGCTGGCCACAGAAGACAGCTACATCGAAAGCAACCGGTCGGTCCGGATCGGGAACATGGTCTTCAACGGGTTCGACATGACGGTCGCCCCGGAGGTGCTGCCGGACTTCAATTCTCTGGTTGCCGACATTACCGCAAAGGGCATGGATATCCCGTGGCGCGCATCGATGCGCATCGAGTCCGGCGGGGTTCAGGCTCAAACCCTGAAGATGATGTATCTCTCCATCTTTGCCTGGGCGGGCGGCAACCACAATCGCAGGATCCGCGAGGCGCTGCTGCTGAACAGCGAGATCGACGGCAAAGAGGACAACATCGTCCGGTTCCGGATGTCTTTCTCGACCTGGGCGCCTCCGGGCAAGCCGGATGTTCTGCGTCGGAACTCCCAGATTGTCACTGGTGCTGTGAAGCGCTGGGGGAACTGTGGTGTCGACGGCATCTCCGGCGACCCGATGGCCACCGTCATGTCGACCATGCCGGGTGTCACCCAGTCGTCAACTGCTCCGGTTGCGGCCGGGCCGATGCGGGATGTGCTGTCGATGATGCCCTTGAGCCGCCAGGCATCTCCGTGGGAGAGCGGGGCGGTGATGTTCCGGACCGGTTCCGGAAAGCCCTGGGCCTACCAGCCCGGATCCTCACTCCAGACGACATGGGTCAGCCTGATCGTTGGCACACCCGGCTCGGGTAAATCCGTGCTGATGAACGCGGTCAACTTCGCTTCGGCCATTGCCCCCAATGCGGCCGTCGGGGACACGCCGCAGCTGCCGCGGATCTCCATCATTGATATCGGGCCCTCCTCTGCGGGGCTGATTTCGCTTCTTCAGGAGGCGCTGCCGGCGGATCGCCGCCATGAGGTTCTGTTCCAGAAGCTGAAGAACGACTCCAGCTATGCGATCAATATCTTCGACACGCAGCCCGGCATGCGCAAGCCGATGTCCGGGGAACGGATCTTCCAGATCAACTTCATGTCCCTTCTGATGTCTGACGGTGCAAATCCGCCCTCCGGCCCCATGCGCGGTCTGATTTCGGCCACCATCGACATGGCCTATGACATGATGATGGACCACCGGTCGCCGCGCCGCTATCTGCGCGATGATCAGCCCGCGGTCGACAAGGCGCTTGATGAGCTGGGCTTTGAGGCCATGCCGGAAACCATCTGGTGGGAAGTCGTGGACTTTCTGATGGAGCATGGGCGGATGGCGGAGCTGGAGATCGCACAGCGCCAGGCCGTGCCGACCCTTCCGGATCTCGTCACCGCATCCCAGCAGGATCAGGTGCGTTCGATCTACGGGGATGCAGTGGATGCCGCGACCGGGCAGCCGGTGCTGAATGCGTTCCAGCGCGTCATCTCGGAGGTCGCCCGTGATTATCCGATCCTCGCAGGCTGCACCCGCTACTCGATCGGTTCGGCGCGGGTTGTCTCTATGGACCTGATGGATGTCACGGCGCGGGGTTCCGGCGATGCCGCCAAGCGGCAAACGGCCATCATGTACATGCTGGCACGTCAGGTCATGACCCGCGACTTCTTCATCGATCCGGAAGAGATCGAAGGGATGGTCAAGCGCGGGGATGTCCCCGACATGTACATGGACTACCACGTCAAGCGCGCCACACAGATGAAGAACACTCCGAAGATCCTCTGCATGGATGAATACCATCGTTGCGGATCGATCGACGCGGTGAACGATCAGCTCCTCCAGGATGCCCGCGAAGGCCGGAAATTCAAGGTGGACATCAAGGTCGCATCGCAGCTGATCGAAGATTTCCCGAAAGCGATCGTTGAAGTTGCGACCGCGCTCGTCGTCTGCAATGCGGGCTCGGAGAACTCGGTCAGCTATCTCGATGAGATGTACCGGCTGACCGAGAATGAAAAAGCCATCCTCCGGCACAACCTCAATGGCCCGTCCTCGCGCGGCGCCCCGGTCTGGGTGCTTTTCAAGATCAAGGGCAAGGGTCAGGTGCGCCAGGAGCTGCTGCTGACCCTCGGCCCGGCCGAGCTTTGGGCCTTCTCAACCACCTCGGATGATGTTGCGCTCCGCTCGGAGCTTTACAAGCAGATCGGTCCGAAGGCGACACGCCAGGTCCTGGCAGCCCGGTTCCCGGGCGGCACCGCAGAAGCGGAGATCAAGACCCGCATGGCCCGGATCGAGGAAATGGGCGAGCGCGGTTTGAAGACAGGGCAGACGAATGTGATCAGCGACCTCGTTCGGGAGCTGAAGGAGCAGTCCTTCATCATGCAAAAGTCTGCCGGATAAGCGGCCTTCTCACTCGACCACTCAAAGCGCGCGGCCCGTCCGCGCGCTTTGCCGTCCGGGGGCGGGGCTTGGGCATGGGCAGCGTTTCGCGCGCCGCATCTTTCCGTTGAGCTGCGCCAAGGAAGGTGATACTTTTTCGCAAAACCTTTCTGGATTGGACGTCCCTCAATGAACGCGAAAAACTATACAGCCTTTAAGCGGTTCGATTTTCCAACGCTGCTGGCCTCATCTTCCTTGTTGGTCAGCGGACTTTTCATGGCTCATACGTGGATGGACCATGAGCGGGTGCGGCTGGCGGCCGAGCCGCGGGTGCCCGAGCTGGCGATGGCCGCCTGGCATGAGGTCTCACACTGGGCCGGTATCCAAGGCCGCCAGGTCGACGTGGCGGGCTATGCGGCACCCGAAGAGGTCCCGGACGTGCCTGATCTGCCGGTCCTCAACGCCATCTCCGTTCCAGACGGGCCGTCCGGCGAAGCCGAGCTTCAGAAGATCGGCGCCACGCTTGCTGCGGCCTATGTGCTTCCGCAGGAGAAGGTCGTGGTTGAGATCCCGCGGGCCAAGCCGGCTCCGGAAAAGGCTGTCACCCTATCCGAGGAGATCGGGGGCACGAAGGAACGCGCGGGCGCGGCCGGATATGTTCTCGGGGAAGATGGCGCCTCTCCAGAGCTGCGCCTGGCGTGGTCCACGCTCCACCGGGCCAGGATGGCCGAAGAAAGCGACTTGCAGGAGCCGGATGAGGCTTACTTCCGGCGCGCGGCCGGGGAAATCGGATACGTGCCCGCCGGTTTGGCTCCCGAACAGGTCCGGTCTCTGGATGCGCCGGTCGAAGCCGGGGCGGGCGGTCTGGCGGAGGGGTCGGTCACATTCCGGTCAGCAGATCTTCTGGATGTAGATGGGCAGCTGATCCGGCTGGATGGTGTCCGCGCGCCGTCTGAGGAGGATGCCTGCCAGACATCTGACGGCAGTTCTTACAACTGCGCCGGCTGGGCTGTGCGCGGCATGGAGACGATCGTCGATGGCCGTGAGCTGAAATGCCATCTGACGGACCGTGCGGCCGGTGCGGATGGCGAGGTCTACGGCTGGTGCGACCTGGAGCTGCGCAACGGGTCCCGCCGGGACCTGGCGGAAATCGGCGTGTCGTCGGGGATCCTGATGGTCGAGCACAATGGTACCGGCATCAGCCCCTACCTGCGTTCCGAGGACAATGCGAAAAACAAAGCGCACGGAATTTGGTCTGGCACCTATGTTTCTGCGAAAACCGAAGAGGAAAAAGAGTGAAATACGGAATTTTCGGAGCGGCGGCCATCGCTCTCATGCTGCCCTCCTTCGCGGCCGCGAAAGACGAGCGGGGATTGTTCGGCCTGACGCCGGATGATTTTGCCCGCGGCAGCGCTGTACAAAGCGCTGACAGCCATGTCGCGGCCGCAGTGATCGCCTCAGGCACGGCAACCGGCATTCAATTTTCCGGGTTCAGCCTGCGCGGCGACAGCATGATCCTTGAAGCCGATCGTGTCGTTGTTAGCCCGGGCGGCCAGGTGAATGTCATCCGGGGAACCGTCAAATCAAAGCATGACGGCAAGGGCATCTTGAGCTTCCAGGACGGCAGCTTTGAATCTGCCGTACTCCTGGAAACCCTGATGCTGGAGGACAGCTGCACACCGTTCGGCGCTGCAGGCCCGGATCAGATGGATCTGGGGGACGCGGAGTTTGCCGATCTGGTTTTGCGTGCGCCTGAAGATGTCATGAATGCGGTTGCTGCAGGCGCCTCGTCAAACGGGCCGGAAGTCATTCGCATTAAGCGTCTCAGCATGTCCTTCAACGGCCTGACTGATGCGCCATGCTTCATGGTGTCGAGGCTGTCGGCGCATGAGGGGGTGGCAGTGGCCGCTGATGGCTCCATCGGGCGCGTGACCCGTGCCGAAGGGCGGGCGAATATCCTGCCCGGATCCGGCCAGCCGGTTTTCCTGGATGCATCCATGGCTGGCGCGGTTGCCTATGGGCCTGATGGCGATGAGCTGCTTCTGGCAGAAAACGTGTCTTACGGCTTTTCGATCGATGAGGGCATCACGGCGGGACTGCAGGCGCTTGCGGAAACTGACCCGCAGGAGGTGGTTCCGAATATCGTGCAGCTGCTTGCCGACGGGAACTTCGGCTTCCATTACACGGCTTCCGGGCTGCGGATCCCGCTGGGCGAGATGCTCAGCAATTCTCAGCGCGACCGCATCGGCTCCAACGGCAGCGAGGTTGTCACCGGAGCGGCGGCGATGTCGCTCTCCTCAAAGGCCGATCGCATTCGCCTGGTGGCGGACACGGATCTGGAAGGGATGCAGGATGCGCATCTCGACCTGGAAATGGTCATCACGGCAGGGGCGGGCGGGGGCACCGCAATGGCCATGACCGGCGGCCATCCGGCAGCGATCATTCTGCCTTACCTTCAGATAGAGGGGCTGGAATTCTCGATTGAAGACCGTGGGATTTGGCAGTTGATCGAGCGCGGCACCGGAAAACCCGTTTCGGCGCATGCGGCCGGCCTGGCGGGATTGGCCGCCATGGCGCCGTCGGAGATCTCCGAACCGGTCATGGAGTGGATCAACGGGATCGCCCGCAACGGCCGTGGCGGTGTAACCATGAACCCGATCGAGCCGGTGGGTCTCGTTGAGGTGATGATGGGCGCGATGATGAACCCCGGAGGGCTTGGCTCTCTGCTCAGCATCGAGACCCATTAACAGACCGGCCTTTCCTGGAAGGGCATAAAGGGGAACTGCGCATCTTGGGCGCCAGCTTTCGGGAGATGGAGGCTGGCGCCTTTTCTATAGATTGCACGGCGGGCAGTTCGGTGCCAAACAAGGGCATAGCCCATTAGTAGATTCCGGGACCCGTATTATGCGTCTAAGTTTAGCAGCAGCAGTTTTTCTGGCATCCATCTCCGGCGCCGCCGCCAGCGCGCAAAGCAAGTGTGGTGGTGGCCGCAGCGATTTCCTCTCCGTTCAGGAGTATGACGCGTCCGTCACCCAGGTTGCCTACTCCAATGGTCTGGAACTCAACGTCCAGCTCAGCAATGAGAGCGGTCGTGACATCCGGATGATTGATGGCAGCATTCTGTTCCAGGACGTGCTCGGCCGGGACATCATCCGCATTGCAATTGAGCCCGACCAGAAGATCGCAGCCGGCGGATCTGTGAAGCAGGAGGGGCTTTATACAAACACCCGCCTTGCCGACGTGGCGCCGGAGGATGTCGTGGTGTCGACCTGCGTCCGCGGTCTCGTCTATGCGGACGGCGAAGTATTCAAGGCGGGCGAATGAAAATGCGCAAGCCGGTCTTGGCCATCGTCCTCGCAGTAGCTGCCTCGCAGGCCGCCGCCTCGCAGGCCGCCGCCGAGGGGAATGAGGAGTTCAAGGCTGCCGCACTACAGGTGGCGATCGCTGCGAACTGCCGGGCCACCTACGGCCAGCACGATCTGTTCGAGGCGGCCTTTTCAAACTTTGAAGCTGTCGCAGAGGAGACGGAGGCCGAGCTCTCCGAGCTGGAACTCGCTGAGATGAAGCAGGAGCTCTATGACCTTGAGGCCGAACCCGAGGGCAACATGTTCCTTGAAGGGTTCTGCAAGAAGCTGACTGCCCAGCTTCTCCCCGGATCGGTCAGCGAATAGGCCTTAGAGCTGCCCCGACTGGCCTCATGCCGCCCGGACCGTGCGTTTGCGGATTGTCTTGTGCATGGATGGGATGTCCTTCACCGACAGCAGATGCACGCCGGTGCTGCGTGATAGGTCCCGGGCGCTCTTTGTGTAGTGCCCGGTCGTCAGAACGGCAGCTGCCATGACGCGGTAATGCGCCTGACCCGCATAGGCCTCCTGGACGGCCCTGTTGCCGACAGCACCGCTATAGCGCTTGCACTGTATGCCAAGGGTCAGCCCGCCGCGGCGCGCAATGATGTCCAGGCCCTGGTCGCCGCTGGCGCGCGTCACGCTGGCGCGCCATCCGTGCCGCCGGAGGTTCTCCGCGACCCAGTGCTCGAACAGGTGGCCATTTCTGGGCGGCCGGGCAGGATTGAAGCGCGGCCTGCTGCCGCCAAGTCCTGGTAGGTGTCTGCAGATGCGCACAAGCAGTATGACCGCGCAGGCCGCCCCCAAGATGATCGGAAGCATATCCGGGTGGGGAAGGAGTTCCGGAGCCCAGGCTTCGGCCAGGCGCCACATGAGAAGTCCGGCCAATGCGCAGACTGCCAGCCAGGCGGCCGTATTCACGAGAGCTCTGATGGCGCGGGAGATCACATTCAAACCTAGAGTGTCCGGGGTTCGGATCCGCGGATCCGGGTTGCGCCCAGACTAAGCGGCTATGCGAAAAACAGATAGACATTTGCACAAGAAATCCACAATCCCGGTGGCCGATCAAGCGGGGCTGGCCCTTTGCCCGTTGCATAAATGCACAAGAGCGGGAGGAAAATGTTTGAAAAACAAATAGGCAAGATATAGAATCCAATAATCACATATGGTTGGATTCCCGGAAAAAACGGAAAGTGCAGATGAACACAGGAACTGAAAGCATCGGTCGGGACATGTCACCGAGCACCGGCGCCTGGATGACTGCCTTTCAGATTGATGGGAACGAAGCAGAGTTTTCGCGCCTGCTTCGCATCCTTTCGGTCAAGCTTGGCGACGTCTACACCAGCAGGCTGCAGCATACGGTCAGCCTGTGCGGAGCGCTTCAGGGCGGCCGTGTGAAAATGATGCGTCGGGACGCGTCCGGTGTGAGCTTCACGGAGCTTCTGGGGCTGCTGGCCATCGTCAACACCCACGCGCGCCTGGCGCGTGCCAAGGCGGCCCGCATCGAGGATCCGGGGTTCTACCTGCGCGCGGAAGGCGGGGCGGTGCGCCCTGCAATGCCGCTGGAGCATCTCGCCTTGATCTCAGGCTGCCGGGAAGACGAGCTGCCCTTGCTGCTTGCGCCGCTGATCCATGATGGCGCCATGCGCATCGTCCGCGACAGCAATGGCAACAAGGCCATCCACGCCGCTGACGGCTATGTCGACGAGAGCGAAGTCCGCCGGTTCTTGAAATTCTGAGGCGCTTCAGGCCGGCCGCTCTGCTTGTGTCCGGGCAGGATGGCCGGAAGAAGGCGGATAGAGGCGATCAAAATGCCGGTTGGGGTTCCGTTTCAGCGAGTGAGGAAACGAACTCCAATTCACCGTAAAATCCGCGGCTTACAGAGATCTCGCTGACCTTGGACGCGAGAGCGGATTCCGTTTCGATGACCTCTTCCCAAGAGGTCTGCGCGCCATCTTGTGGCCGCAAGCCCAACCAAATTCGAGCGGTACGTTCCTGGCCGGCATGCTGCAGCGCGCGCTCGATGGTGAGAGATACATATACCGGAAGGTTCGCGTCTTCAGTATCTGCCACGATGATAATCGCGCCCTGGTGGCATATCAGCCGCTCGACCGCTTCATCCTGGAGATCGCCTTCAAATTCGGGGTCTTTCGGTGGCTTGCCAGCCATGCGGCCGATCCGGTCGATCACAAGGATTCCATCGTCTCTCGCGAGTTCCGCATCAAGTGCCTGCCGGTCCAGCACCTCGATCTCTCGCTCCTCTGCAAAGACATATTCAGTGGCAGAATGAACGAAGAAAGGGATCCCGCTGCGTGGTTCCAGGAAATACCTGACATGATAGTCATCCACCATTCTCAGGTGTTTGCCATATCCGAGGCCGCGCTCGATCTGCCGCATCACGCCGCTGTCTACTCGGCGTAGAAAATCTTCTCGCCCGATCTCCTCGCCGTGGTCATCGAGCCAATCCTTCGCTGCCATCAGGCCTTCCGGCCATTTTACGCAGGTGGAGTAGAAAGGGCGGCGGCTCATGGCTTCACCCCATCTTCAAGAAACGCGTGATAGGATTTGATGAGCATGGCGGACCCTTTTTCACATTGCGAGAAGGGTCGTAGAAAATCGTGAAAACGAAAAGAGCCTGGTAGAGTATTCTGCCAGGCTCCGTCTTTATCTGTCAGAGCGGTGCCGCGGGATCAGGCGAGGGACAGATCCACCGCCGAGACCTTGCCATTCCGGCCGGTTTCCAGCTCGTAGGAGACCTTCTGGCCATCCGGAAGGCTTTGAATGCCAGAGCGCTGCAGCGCGCTGATATGGACGAAGACGTCGCTGCCGCCCTCATCCGGCTGGATGAAGCCATACCCTTTGGTGTCGTTGAACCATTTTACGGTGCCGGTTGCCATGTCTTCTCCTGAGGTTATCCGGTTTCCGGACGAGCCTGCCCCATTTCCCCGCAGGGCGGCAAGCCCCCGAATTCAAAGCTCTTCGTTTAGCGCAAGAGGTTCAGGAGATCGCCGTTCCGGTTTTCCGGGATGGGCGCGGCCTCGCGGGTTTCCAGTCCGCCCCAAAATCCGGATATTCCGTCCTCGGCGCCTGCCGGGGAAAGCGGGAGTGCGCTCGCCGCGGCGATCACCTGGCGGGTGTTGCCCGGAGATGTTGAGGCTCCCTGTTCGTGAAGCTCCGGCGGCCAGGTGATCGACGCGCTGACCGCATCATCCCGCAAGCCATCTTCCCGGATCAGGCCGCGTTCGAGGGCGGTCTTCAGAATATCGGCGGCAATCGGAGCTGCAGCGCTTCCGCCCGTCATGCGGTTGGGAAGCGGCTTGTTGTCATCCCGTCCGAGCCAGACACCGATCACCAGATGCGGCGTGACCCCCATGAACCAGGCATCCCGCCAATTCTGCGTTGTCCCGGTCTTTCCTGCGATCGTCACCGGGTGCTTGCCGAAGGCCCGCGAGGCGGTGCCGCGCCGGGTGACGCCGCGCATCATGCCCAGCAGGTCTTCGATGGAGCGCCGGCTGGCCACGGGTCCGGGACGGCGGAAATCTTGATGGAAAGCCACTCCGGTTCCGTCAGTGATCCGGGAAACCGCATGCGGCTTGCGCGGCATTCCGTCATTGACGATTGCAGCGTAGCCGGCCGCGAGATCGCGCAGCGTGGTCTCCGAGGTGCCAAGCGCGGCCGAGATGTGGCGGTGCATGCCGCCCTCCGGGTAAACCCCGGCCGCTTCCGCCTGGCGCGCCATCGCCTCAACACCGATCCGGTTGATAAGAAAGGCTGCCGCAAGATTGGAGCTGCGCTCAAGGCCGCTGTACATCGGGATAAGCCCGGACTGGCTGTGGTCATAATTCCGCGGGCGCCAGGCCACGCCCGAAGCCGAATGCCAGGTGTGTTCGATGTCCTCAACGGGGCTTTCCGGGCTGAAGCCCGACTGCAGCGCCGCAAGATAGAGGAATGGCTTGATGACGGATCCGGGCTGGCGCTGCGCGCGTGTCCGGTCGAACTCGCTCAGCCCGGCATCCACGCCGCCAACCGTTGCAAGAAGGCGGCCGGTGCGGGGGTCCAGGATAACGATGGCGCCCTCAACCCGGGTTGGGAGCCGGATATCATAGGCCGGTTTGCCGCCGATGTGATCGAGCTGCGCAACCGGAACCAGGTCGCCCGGTGCCGGCGCGTATTCCGGGTGCGGATCCATGAGGACCACACCCTGCTGCAGACCCTCACCTTCCACAAAGAGGTCCCAGCCTTGCTCGCTTTCCTCAATGAGGAGGGCGCTGCGATACGGGGAGCCTGCGGGAAGGGCAGAGCGCAGATCGGCAGGCAAACGAATGCCATCCCCCGCAGCGCGCAACTCCGAGACACGCTGCTCAGAGATCCTCCTGGGCGCAATCACCGGTGAAACTTCCCGGACCGTGTCCGCAAGCGCCTCTTCAGCCAGGTCCTGCCAATCCCTGTCGATGGTGCTCAGGGCAATCCCGTAGTCCGGGACAAATTCGCGATCTTCCAGATCCAGCTTTGCCGCGCGCTGCTCCCACTGGCTGGCCTCGCCAGGCAAGTCGGGCGCTATTGCCCGGACCGGTTCATCCAGAGCGGCAGCCAGGGCGTCCTCATCGATCCAGCTGTGGCGCGACATCACCTTCAGGATCGCATTGCGCCGCTCGCGGGTAATATCCGGATTTTTCCAGGGGTCAAAAAGCGATGGGCCCTTCAGCATTGCGGCGAGGGTCGCGCTTTCTGCCAGCGAGATCTCGTCCCAGCTCTTGCCGAACCAGACTTCGGGGGCCCGCATAACGCCCGTCAGCCCGCGCCCGTACCAGGCGCTCTGCAAATAGCGACGCAGGATCTCCTGGTGGCTGAACTTTTGATGGGCCCGCACCGCCGACATGGCCTCGGTCAGCTTGCGCCCTAAGCTTCTCTCATTCCCAACAAGGGTGTTCTTCACCATCTGCTGGCTGATCGTCGACCCGCCGCGGAGATTGCCGCCAAGCGTATCGAGCGCGGCGGCGGCGATGCCGGCCGGATCAACACCGGTATGCTCGAGGAAGCGTTCGTCTTCAGCCGCAATCACCGCATTCAGGAAGTCTGCGGGAAGCTTGCCCATCTCGACCGGCACCGGACGGGATGTGATCACCTGGCCAATCGGCTCATCCTTCCCTGAATGGATGCGGATGACATACCCGGGCTGGGCCTCAGGTGTCACATCAACCGGCATCCGGCCCGGAAGAGACAAGGAACCCATCGGGCTTGTCATCAGGGTCCCCGCCACAGCAACAGCGAGATTTGTCAGGGAATAGAGACCTGCAGGCATATTTTGCTCAGCCTTCCTTGGTTTCGCGGCCTTCGTCCACCACAGCGCTGGTCCACAGCTCGCGGCCGTCGCCGATGATGCCCTCGGTCGGGTCAACGCCGGTGAAGCCGATGATGGCGCCGCGGATAAAGTCGGCCGGGCGTAGATTCAGGCTGCGCATCTCCGCCACGATCTCCTGATGCATGCGTTCCGGGATCCAGACGATGACCTTACGCCAAGCGATGCCGGTCGTGCCGGTCAGCTTCTGCACGCGCGCCGAGCTGCGCTGCGCGGCAACCACCGCGGCCTCGAAGGCATCGTGCTGCCCCTCGGCGTGAGCCTTCAGGATGGCGGCCAGAATGACCCGCACCAGCTTGCTGCGGTTCGGGTTCTTCCTTGTGAGCTCATCGCTCATCGCGTCGGTCATCTTCACATTGACCGAGCGCAGCTTCTCCGCTTCGCCACGAGTGCTCATCGGGATCTCCTTTATCAATCTTCGGGGCTGGACCCTCTGTATTCCTTGAATCTATCCCCAATGGGGTCGTGCCGCACTTTTGTTTTTCGCATTTTGGGCTTGGTCTTGTCGGGAATATGGGGAAAACCTTGAGCGATTTTCGCAAATCCCCTGTAGAATCAGGCAAACGAGCTGGAGTAGGGCATGTCCAACGACGCCATAGAATATCTGCGGTCCCTTTCTGACGAGCAGAGCGCCGCGGCGCTGAAGACCGATGATCCGGTCATGATCATCGCCTGCGCAGGTTCCGGGAAGACCAGGACTCTCATCGGGCGGTTCATCCACCTGATGATGCCGCAGTCGATGGGCGGCCTCGGGGCTGACCCGAACTCGATCATGATGGTGACCTTCACCAACAAGGCCGCAAAGGAGATGCGTGAGCGTATCAAGCCGATCATCGGCGCCCTGCAGGCGATGAACCCGCGGATCACAGGAGAGCCCTGGATCGGCACCTTCCATGGATTGTCGCTGCGCATTCTGCGTGTCGAGGCGGCAAAGGCGGGTCTGGGCCGCAACTTCTCGATCTTCGATGAATCCGATGCCGCGGGCCTTGCCAAGGAGGTCGCTGAGCAGCTGGACCTGGACAGCTTCGATGTCGATGAGTTCTTCCGGGATCTCGAGACAGCGAAGGCGCGGCTTCTGTCGGCAGACCTTTTGTCCAAGAAGGTCTTCGATATCCATATGTCGAAGCTCGACAGCCCGGTTCTGCCCAAGAACCTCGCCACCTGGGAGAAGATCCTCGGCACATTCCACACCCAGGACTTCCCGCGCGTCTATACCGCCTATCAATCCGCGCTCGATGAACAGAACGCGGTCGACTTCTCGGATCTGATGAACCGGGTGACCAAACTGTTCCAGGAAAACGAAGAGGTGCGCAACTCCTGGCGCTCGACGTTCCGCCACTTCATGGTGGATGAGGTCCAGGACACCAACCGCGCGCAGGTCGCCTGGCTTGATGCCCTGACCGATGGCGGCCGCGAGATGGTAATGCCGGAAGGCGCAGACGAGAATGCGTTTGCCAATGCCGGAGACGGCATGCATGAAGTGAACGGCTTCCGCATCCGCCAGTTCCCGCGGCCGACGGTGGCATTCGTGGGGGACGATGATCAGTCCATCTACGCATTCCGGGGATCAGATCCCTCGATCATGCGGCTCCTGACCGACCGCTACCCGGGTCTCGATGTGAAGTTCATGCGCCAGTCGTATCGCTGCCAGCCCGCCATCCTGGATGTGGCCAACACGCTGGTGCGCAACAATGCCGGACGCTATGACAAGGTGATCAAGGCGGCCGATGAAACCCGCCCGCGCGCCCCGGTATACGTTGAAGAGCATCAGCGCCCGGAGGATGAAATCCGCCGCCTGGCAGCCGAGGCGCAGAACCATATCGCCTCCGGCGAAGACCCCTCCCAATTCGCCATCCTGACCCGGACCCGGGATCTGGCCAAGGCGGTTGCCAAGGAGCTGCGGGCCGCCGGCCTGCCGGTCACAGAGGGCAAGGCGTCCGATATTCGCAAAACGGCAGAGGTCCGGGATGCGATGGCCTTCGCGGGCTTCATCACGAACCCGGATGCCGAGGTATTCCTGCGCCGCATCATCAACAAGCCTGCGCGCGGGCTTGGCCCGACATCGACCGGGCGCGTAAACGCGAATGCGCGAAAAAAGAACATGTCGTTCATCGAGGAACTGCGTTCGATCATGAATGACCGGATCGAGATCCCGGAAGACGGGGAGGGGTACAAGCCTGCCTTCGTGAAGAAGCTGAAGGAGTTCGGCTTCCTGGTCGGCCAGATGCGCAGCGACGCGCATGCGGCCTCCAATGCGGGCGAGGCAATCCGTGCCATCCTTGAGCGCTCGGGCTATCTGCCGAACATGCGCCGGGATGCGCTTCGCTCGGCGGGCTTGAAGGACGTCGACTTCGACAATCTGCCGCCGCGCGAGTTCCTGACCGCGCTGATCCGGGAAACCTCCTCCAAGCGTGAGCAGGTGGGCGAGGACATCAGCTCGGAGGATCTTGCTGACCGGGCGGGGCAGCTGTCCGAAGCCTCCCGCCGGATTGGCAACATCGCCCTGCTCCTCGAGCAGGCCGAGCCGCATGCAAGCCTGGAAGCCTTCATGCAGGAGGCAACGCTGGAGATGGACCAAAGCGAGCAGGCCGCCGGTATCCAGGTGATGACCGTGCATGCCTCCAAAGGTCTGGAATTCTCGAAAGTCCGCCTGCCGTTTTGGATGGAAGGTATCTTCCCGCATGGGCGCGCGCTGGAAGAAGGGGATGCGGCGATCGAAGAAGAGCGCCGCCTGGCCTATGTGGCCTTGACCCGTGCGATCGACGATGTCCGGATTTCGCGCTCTTGGAAAATTTATGGCTGCCCGTTCATCCGGGGCCGCACCGACCGGCCTTCGCGTTTCATCGATGAGATGCGGCTCAGCCCCAACAACGCATTCAAGATGACGTCCATCAAGGGTGCAAACAACGCGGTCTACAAGGTCGGCCCCGTTAAGCCCGTGTCGCGCCCGGCAGCTCAGAAGGCCCCGGCTGCCCCAAGCGGGAATGATGCACTGAAGCTGCCGCCCCGTCAGGAGCTGGCCGGACTTCTTGGCACCCGCAGCCCGGCTGCGCCCGCACCGGCCGCCGCGGTTCAGGACAGCTTTTTCGATCAGGGTTTCGCGCCCGAGCAGATGCTGCCTCCCGAACGCGCGCTTCCGGAGGATCCGGACGACCGCCCCTTCGCACCGGTGAGCGAAGAGGAGTTCGCGCAGATGCAGCAGGGGGAGCCCGACTTTGGGGACATGGTGCCGGACTACGATTGGGAGCCCCCGTACCATGAGGACCCTCGGGACAACCCCGACTTTGAACCTTCCATGTAAGGACCACTGGAGACAGAAATCATGAGCCAACTTTTCAAAATGATGCCCAAATCGAATGAAGCGGTCCTGGACGAGCAGTTTGAGGGCCAGTCTGCTGGAAACGAGTGGGACAAGATCAACCAGGAACTCGAAGTTGAGAAAACTCAGGCAGACGCGGATGCCTGGGATCAGATCAACCAGGATCTTGAAGCAAAGGCGGCCGGTGCTAATGCCTGGGACTGGAGCGAACAGGATATGGCGAAGGCGCCGAAGGTGCCGTTCCGGCTGCGCTCGGCCGACGGCAGCGACATTCCGGCGTTCCCGCGTGAGGAGGCGCTGGCCAGGCTGCACGCCATGAGCCCCGATCACGCTGCTGAGGTTCTGGAAATCTCGCGCCGCGCTGCCAAGGCAGCCATGCATGAAGCCATTCTGTCCAGCAGCGAGAAGGTGCCGCATGACACGCGGCGCGATTTCGTTGCCAATGTTGAGGGCGCCCTGATGGCCGCGCATCTGGCTTCAGCGCGGGGCATCCGGTTTGTTCCGGCGCCGGAAATCAATCTCGAGGTTCATGGAATTCGGATGGACACTCTTCTTCAGTCCGCTTGGGAGAAAGCTTCCGTTCGCCATGCGGCAGAAGAAAAAAGGAAAGAAGCGCCGCAGGCCCGCGCCGTGCCGGCGACCACATCCCCTTCCCAGGAAGAAGAAAAAGAGAAAAAAGAAGCGCCGCAGGCATCGAGCCAAGAACCCGGAAACGGGGACCAGGAAAACAAAAAAACTGCACAAGACACCCTTGACCCGACTGTGGGTGACTATCGTCTGGAAATGCCAACCTTGGGCGATGAGCAGATTATCAAGGCAGGGGATGTCGTACCGGCCCTGAAAACGCTGACCGCAGAAGTGAAAGCGGAGCTCGATGCCCGGCGCAAGGCGTTCATCCGCGCGGCAGTCGCCGCCGCATTTAAGGAGAGCGGTGTCGATAACCCCAGCGATGCCGATGTCGAACGCCTGACCAAGACCATGAACCTGGCGTACCTGGCGACCCGTGTGGCACGCGCGAAGCTCGGTCATGACGAGACCAGCCCGGTCCGCGCCCGGATCGAAGGCTCTCCGGCTCTGGATAAGGTGCTCGCCCAGGAGCTGGCGCGCGAAGTACCGGCTCCCTCTGCCGAGGCAGAGAGCGCTCCACCCTTGCCGGTGGCGGCGACATCGCCCTCCGAACAGGCTGAAGCGGAACTGATGACCGGTGCCAGCGGCGGGTTTGGCGTGATCGAAAATGGCGATCCCGAACCGGAGATCCCCATGGAGCACGAGCTGTCGGTTGCGGAGCACATGGAACGGTTGGGTTTCCCGAAGCGGCCGAAGTCGTGGCCTGTGGTCATGGCCTGGCCAATGCAGCCTGATTTCGACATGCTGATCAAAAGCAAAGCCTCCCGTGAAGCGCAGGAAGAATATCTGCGCGGGATGCGGGAGATGCAGGCCAGGATGATGGCGCGAGCCGAGGAAATCAACGAATACATCCTCAAGCACAATGACCCCCGCGTTCCGCGCGGCTCCTTTGTGCGCAGGAAGCTGCGCGTTCCGACGTGGGCTGATTATGGCGCGCGCCGCCACCTGAAACACTCGTCGGATGATCTCCACTACGGCATCCGCTGGGCCAGCCTGCTGGACGAAAAGACAACCCGTCAGGCATCCAACCTGGTGCGCGCCTGGGCCCACAATACCGCCACAACCAACGATGGCGGGGTCGTGGTTGCTCACCCCGATGCAATCCGGTTCAAGGAAATCACCCCGCAATCGGTTCATCTCGCGGTCCAGGAAAGCGTGGCGCGCGGCTGGGGCACAATGAAGATGAAGGGGGACCGCAAATTTGCCATGGCGGCCATCGAAGCGGCGAAGCAGGCAAACGTGCAGGCCGAGATCATTGAGTTCTACGGTCCGTGGAATCTCTACAAGCGGCGCCACCTGGTCATGCCGACACCGCCGGGAGCCACCAATGAGCAGCCGCGGGTGGAGACCCAGAACATGGGGCCCGCGCCGACCGATGCCAGCGCACGCAAGCCGTTGAGTGACAGTGAAGTGCAGCAGGACATCGAGGAGGCCGCAGCAGAAAAGATTACCTTGGCTCAGAAAGAGAAATCCATCCGGGAACTGGGAAATCTGGGCAAGAAAAAGGGTGCCGAACCTGATCCGTCAAACATGGAGGTGATCCAGGCGGAAGAGGATGTGGCGATGCAGTGGGACATGACCCCCGAAGGCGGCCAGGACGATCCCTTCGCAGCGCCCAAGCCCGCAATGGCGGGTCCGGGAATGGCCTGATGAGGAGGCGTTTCCCGTTTTCACGGGAGACGCCTAATCTTTTTTCGATGAGCAGACCAGTGAAGTTCCGGAAAACACGATGAAAATACACACCAAGGCACTCCTGGACACCTGCGGCTTTGCTTGCAAGAGCCTGGCCAGCGACCCGGAAACGGGGGGCTATGCCGAGCTGGATGCGCGCGCGGTGTTCATAACGGAAGACAGCGTCGAACGCGCGCGTGCGGCTCAGGTCGGCCTGGCGCCGTTTGACCCTTCCCGCCTGCCGTCCTTGCGGTATGGCGACATCCTCATATCGCGCGCCCGGCCCGATGGCCAAAAAGAGGGGCTGCACATTCCCGCTGGCCGCGATGCCGGTCTCGTGGTTCCGGTCACCGGGAGTGATGGCTTTGACCGCCAGATCCCTTTCACCGGCCGCCATATGCTCAGCGCCCGCCAGCAGCTGCTGGCGATGGGGCCGCGCGGGCGTCAGCTGAATGCGGATCAGCGGACCATCCTGGAAGGCATTCAGGGTGTGTTCGAGATCGTCGCAGCAAAAGCGGATCCCGCTGTGTTCAGCGAGGAGCTGATCGGTCAGGCGTTCATGTGCTCCCTGCTGGATCATGCCGGACGTATTGGCACATCGATTTCCGATGCGGAGTTCGGGCGCAAGGCGCGGGCGGATATGATCCGCGCACAGATCACCCGGGTGCGGCCGGATCATCCCGACGGGCTGTCTGCCGCCGCGGCTGCAGATCTGGACGAGGTGTTCCAGGACATCGGCATCCGTACCTCTGCGCAGTCCGGGGGGGAGATCCGGTCGATCGGCGGAATGGAGGTCACGGATGAAGCGCTGCGCGGCATGATCATGTCCAACGAGAGGCTCAGCCGGGAAGTCTTTGGCGCCCTGACCGCAACGCCGCTCTCCCGCCTGGGCGCGGCCGCGGTCAGCTCCATGGAGTATGACCTCCTGGCCGATGAGCTGTCCGACCGGGCCCTGACGGGGCAATGGGTCGATCGCGCGCAGCGGCGCGCGCAGGAAATTACCGGCGAGCAGATGCCGGGATATACGTTCGAGATGAAGGTGTTCTCGGTGGATGGGATCGACATCCTGGCGATCCGGGATTCAGTCGGATCCGCTTCCGGGCAAGCCTTCGTCTACTCCTGGCCCACCGCGGATCGCATCCCGCTGGCCGAGATCGGCAACGAGACAGTCCTGAATATCTCGCCTGAAGAGATCCCGGGGGAAGAGGAGGTCAAGCGTCTGCAGGGCATCCTGGACTCCCTGATCGGTGACCAGGCGCTTGAAGCCGCGCATGGACGGGCCATCCGGATGGCCTGATGCGCGCTGAGCGCGTGAAGATGCGCCCGCCACGGTGTGACGGGTGCTTTCATTTTCGATTTTTCGCAATAATCAGTGCAGGTGTTTGCTGGCGCGCAACAGCAGGTTGCGGTTCTGCAGGATGCCAATCGTATCCGCTCTTTCGCAAAGTATGTGGATCGACCGGCTGTAGCCGGCATCCGAGGCGCACTCGTTTTTCACCTTGTTGATGGAATTGAGGATCGTGGTGTGGTCCCGGTTCCCGAGATTTTGTCCGATCATCGTCAGGGAGTGCCCGCAAACCGAGCGCATCAGCCAGATCAGCTTGAACCGGGCGATCACGATTTTCTTTACGCGGCTCTCAGAGGCAATCTGATCCATGGAGATCTGCGTGTTCTCGAAGATCAGCGCGGCCAGCGCTTTCATGCAGGGCGTAGTGCCCGCAGGCTTCAGCTGGCGCTCGTTCTGACGCTGGGCCACGATGCCCAGGGCCTTCAGGTGGATGATAAAGCGGTAGCGGCTGATGGGCCGGTCCTGAATGCGCATGGTTTCCGCATTGAAGACCTGGTTCAGGATATCCGCGGGGCTCAGATCGGCGTCAATGAGACCCTTGCGGTAACCGTTCGACAGCAGCTGGCCAATACCGAGCGCGTGAACCTCCTTGGCGTTTGTCGCAACGCGCACCAGCGGCGTGCCGTCTTCCAGCTGATGGAATATCTGGAGCGCCTCCTTCAGGATCTCCCGGCTGCGGGCCGCGACCGGGTTTGCCGGAGGCGTGCTGTCCTCGAGGGCGCAAGTGATACAATCAGAATTTCGCAAATCAAGAAGTGAGGTGAGGGACTGGGCGGCCTGGTGTTCCTCTGGCGGCATAGCCAGGCGCAATATCTGTGCGTTCATCGTTTTCCTCAGTTTTGACAGGCCATTAGCAGCCCGGCTTGACTAAAAATATTTCCCAGAGGGAGTTATCCGGAGTTTCGGCCCTCAAGGTGGTGCTTTTGATTTTCGAATTTTACGATTAAGGTCAGCGTGAGCAAATTAGATTTTCGCAAACTGGAGAAGACTTGCATGTCGACCGAAGATAAGAGTGCCAAGGAAGCGCCGGAAATTTTCCCGCTTGAGGATTCACTGCCGCTCTTTCGTGCTTTTGATGCGGCCGCTGACGCGGAGGCGGCGCGCAAGGCGCCGACCGATTTCGAGGAGAGCCGCAAGCGCCTGGCTGCGCTGATCGACAAGCTGCCTCAGCGCCGCGCGATCAAGGATGAGCATGCAGCGCGCTGGCTGGAGCGCACAATGCGCACCGCCGTTGACCGGATGGAGCTTGAGCACGGCGAGGGCAATGCCACGGTTGCCGATGTTCACAACCATGTCTTCTGGCACGTGCGCCGGGCGTCGGGGATTGGCGGCTCGGAGGCCGGAACCGTCCTGAAGCACTACCGCGGCAAGAAGGGCACCTTCGGGGATGCGCACAACCTGGTGCTGGAGAAGCTGCTGATCATGTCGCCGCAGCCTTCCACCGAAGAGATGGCCCGCGGCGTGCGCGCTGAGCCCTGGGTGCAGCGCATGTACCATGAGCAGCATGGCGTGAAGAGCGATGAGGAAGATCTCGCCAAGCTGAAGAATTTCCGCTGGGCAAAGCGCCCCGCCTCCGTTGGCACGCCGGACGATATCGTCACGCACACGCAGGGCGATCTGGCCGGTCTGAAACGCTGCCTCGACTACAAGGCCCCCTCGGCCGCCGTTGTCGAGGATTACGAGAACAACGGTGTGTCGATGGACTACATCTGCCAGGTGCATCACTATGCGATCCTGCAGCTGGCCTCCGGCTCCAAGTTCGACGTGATGTCGATCGAGGCTTTCGATCCCCGCAGCTTCAAGATTGTCTCTTTCCCGGTGGAGTTTGACATCGAGCTGGCCAAAGAGATTGCGGGCGCCTGCCACCGGCTGTGGCATGAGAATGTGATGATGGGCGTTGTCCCGGATGCGCCGGCCGTCGAAGAGCTGAACGTTAAAGACGCCGCGCTGAAGAACTTTGGTGTACAGGCTGCCTTCCTGAAAGTCCTCGGCGACGAGCTCGGCAAACGTCAGAAGGATCTTATCGAACGGATCTCGACCATGGGTGCCGAGTGGCATGAAGTGGCAACGGGCAAAATGGACCTGACCGTTGCGGCATTCAGCCGGAAGCGTAAATGGGACGAGGACAAGCTGCGCGACCTGGCGGAGGCGGCAGACATCGATGTGACACCCTTCGAGATCCCCGACAAGAAGGGCAAAGTCGACGCCCAGGCAGCTACTGATTTCCTGCAGGATCTGCATGCGGCCCTCAAGGAAGAGGACCAGGAAGCCGTCAGCAAACTGCTCAAAGACTACCTGGATGCGGGCGCGCCGATCGTCACCAAGCTGGACATGGATAAGCTGGCCGAGCATCTCGAAGAGCGCGGCATTTCGGTCAATGAGGCGGCGGGCGTGCAGGAGAGTTTTGCCCTGTCCCGGAAAACTAAAGGCCCCGAGTTCGAGCGTCTGTCGCACCTGCGCGGCGAGGTTTCCGAACTGGTCGACGGCATCGAGGCAATGGCTGAAGAGCAGGCGCCCAAGATCATCAACGGAGACCTCGATGCTGATGAGGAATACGATCCGGCGATGGAAATGGCCTGACGCCATTCTGCGAAAAAACCAAATACCGGCCCGCGCTTTCACAAGGCGCGGGTACTTTCTTAGCCGCTACCCTGCACGCCTGGGAGGGGGATCCGCAACGCGTTAATTCCAGATGGCTTCTCGCTCCCACTTTTCCGGGAAGCCGGCAGTGTATGGGCGGATTTCATTGGGGAACTCTTGATCAAGGATCATCTTGCGTAGCCTGACGTGCCACCGCGTTCTGGGATAGAACTGGCGCAGCATGAAGGCCATGACAACGAGCGCGCTGTAGATTTTCTTGGTGGGGGCATCATCACCCATGCGGGGTTGCCGCAGGTGGTCCAATTCAGCAAATTTTGCGCGCGAAGGCACGCCCGGACTGTTGATGAGCGGCTTATTCCACGTCCTGGCGTGATGTGCGCAGCTATTGCGAACGTCATTCAAAGCGGTGATCCAGGACGCGAAGGTCTTCATGGGAAGGTCCGGATGGACACGTGCCGCGACCGCCATTTTGTTCCTGTCGGATAGATTGGCGATAATATGGGTCAGGTTGCCCCAGGTCCATGTTCCAGCCTCTATCCAGATCGGCGGAGGCCCGCTGTAATTGGCCGCGAAGTGTTTCGCGAAATCCTCTTTTGAACTCCTGAAGTGCTTCTCCAGGCCTTCGATGAAGCTGTTGAGCGGAGTATCCCCGGATCCGTCGTCTTCGCTGAAGCGATCCTTAAACGAGCGCCTGTCGCGGTGGCCGTGAGGGTTCAGTTGCCCGAGGACCTCGACAATCGCGGTTCTGACTGCAATCTCGATGCGCTCAATTGCATCTAGCAACTCAATGCGGAGAGCCTTGTCGAAGAGATAGAAGTTGATCGCGTGCTCGAACTTCGTGCCCGCTTTGAACTTATCGCACCGAACCTTTTCCTCCCCTCCTCCGTTTGGGGCCGGAACCGTACAGAAGTCGCGGAATGGATATGTAAAAGCACTGAGGCGGTAGTACCCAATACGGTGCAATGATCGTTCGGCATAACATCGATCGGGGATTTCCATCCCTCTCAGCAACATGAGGTCGATGCATTCATCGATAGGCTTGTGCTGCTTGAGGTATCTCAATGATAATGCGCTATTGTCTGAAACTAGAAGACCGGGCTGTAACAAGGCGACTGAGGCCAAGTCAGGGAGCACCGGTCATAAGGCAAGACATAGAATAGTGCCGCGCGCGGCAATGTCAATATTCCCGGTCAGGGCTGGCCTGATGTTCGGTGGGTTTTACGGGGTTTCGAGGGGAACGCTATGCAGCTAGATCGGAAGGCAAATTTTGACAGATCCTAGGGTTCGGTTGGGACATTAGAATAGTGAGGTACGGCTATGCCGGGTTTATTGAGCTGGCTGTTTGGCGGCAGAAAAGATGTTGGGGACACGGAGGTCAGGAGCGGGGCGGCATCCGAGGGAAGCGCAGAAACAGCGATAGCAGAAGCTGCTTCCCCAGCCCTTCCGGGCAAGGGATACTTCAAAGAGCTGGACCGTCTGTCTCAGAGCATATCTGACCGCGATTACCAGACCGCTGCCGACGCCGCGCGCGCCAGCCTGCCGTACCTGAGGGACTGGCTGAAAAATCCGGCCGACGACCAGGACCGACTCGACATACGGATTCCAGCATTGGCTCAGGGTGGAACCATGATGGCAATTATGGCCGACCGGGATGGCTTGAGTGAGCTGCGCAATCTGGTTCAGGAATTCGAGCACCTCGTGGACTACCGCGAAGTGGCGGACACACATTTCGAGGATCTCGACTTGTTCACCCGTATCAGGCGGGTTGTCCGGGAAAGGCCGGGCACCCTTCAAAACCGGATCAAGGCGGAGCTGGGCATCGAAGATGGCCGCCGGGCCGCCCGGTTGGTTGCATACCTTGAGAAAAACGGGGAAATCAGGCGGGAGAAAGAGGGCAGAACCTACCGACTTTTCCCGGCCGCGGACTAAGTTCTCGGACCTGGTGCGCGAGCGCCGCTTCTGCCCGCGGTGCGATATTCATCAACAAAACCGCGTGGGCGAATAAGTCGCCATGGGCACACTTATAACGGTTGACAGTGCGTGCCCGGCGGCTAGGCTCTCCCTATGGTTAAGAGCGTAAACCCATTCCGGTTTCTTCTTCTGAACCGCCCGGTTCCCCGGGCGGTCTGCGCATAGGCGCGTTCTCGACCACCCGGGGCTTCTCAAATCCTTGAATCGAGAATGCGGGCCTTGCGGCCTCGGGAGACATGTTATGACCATCATCAAGATGAACCAGCTGCGTGAGAGCAGTGACTTTCGTTCGCTCTATGAGGGGACCTCATTGGGCGCAGGCTTCCACTTGACCGTTGAAGACCGGCTTGGCATCGAGCGACTTCTTCACGGCCGGAGCATGAGAGATGCGCCTAATCCGGCGCTTCTGCGCGGGTTCCTGTACCACAAGCTGCGGATCTCGCGCGGCGCTCCCTGGCCCACCCCGCCGGAGCTTGTCGTGGCCGGTTGCCATGTGACGTACATGATCAGCGGCGGAGGCGCGCGCTCTGGTGTGCTCTCGATGAGCCCGGCGCCCGCCCCCGGGCGGGTCCTCATCGCATCGCTGCTTGGCGCAACCCTGGTCGGCATGCGGAAGATGCAGAAGGTTCCACTTTTGCGGGATGATGGCAGCATCGAAACGATCGTTGTTCTGGACGTAGTTCCGGCACCGGATAACGGCGTGGCCTAAGAATTGCGCGCCTGGGTTTCCCGGCACTCTACCAGATCACCCACATCGAGGCCCTTGATTGACGAGCGTAAGGAGAACTCCATGAAAGAAAGAAACTCTGTGTCGCGCGGTCCCGCCCGCCGACCGAAGATCATCATCTCAGATGACTGTGTGGACAAGCTCGAGATGCTTGCCGAGGGCGCAATCCGCCGGAACCCGGCCCTTGCAGACCGTTTGCTCGGCGAACTCGGCCGGGCCCGCATTGTGACACGTGCCAAACTGCCGTCCAACGTCGTGTCGATTGGCAGAGAGGTCACCTACCGCGATGAGGCCACCGGGAAAGAGCAGACCGTCACGCTTGTCTACCCGGAGGCGGCCGACATCACGAAGGGCCAGATTTCTATCCTGACGCCGATTGGGGTCGCCCTGATTGGTTTGTCCGAAGGGGCATCCCTCCACTGGGACACCCGTGATGGAAAGCGGCGTGTTCTAACTGTTCTGCGCGTTGCTGCCCATGATGTCGCCGAATGACTTACCGCCCAAATAGGGATGAAAGGCTGCTCACGCGGTGACACTTACAACGAACCTTTCAGTCACGATTGGTGCCGCTGGCTCATAGTATTCCCTGCGGGTGCGCCGAAGCTTGCCAAGCTTGATTTTGCAAGGCGCCTAAGGCAGTCTTTTATGTGTAGGTATTCGGTGACTTCTGTATCACGTTATTCCAGTCCGCAGATCAGATGCTCATCAGGGTGAGGTTTAGTCCTACACTTGTCTGTGGCGGGTGATCATGCTTGGAAAAAGTGAATTTCGTATTCGGTCAAGTTGCACGGCATTTCTCGCAGCGTTTCTTGTAGGGATAGCACCGGCGATCGAGGCCCAGGTGAACGGAAATCAGGGCGTAGCTGGGAGACCGAAAGAAAGGCCGAACTACTTAATCCTCCCCACGCCGTCTCCCGGGAGCGCGGCCTCGGTTTATAGCGGTCGTCCCTGTGTTTCAGTGCCAGACAATCCTTGCATCCATCGTCGAACGATCCGCGACTTACAGCAAGGCCTCAACGTATTGGGGTTTGATGCAGGCCCCGCAGACGGGATCTTCGGATCACGGACATCACGGGCGCTTAATGCGTACCGCGCAGCAAAGGGCTTCCCGTCCACCGGTTATCCACTTTCCAAAGAGGCTGAAGCAATTATAGCGGCAGCGCGAGAGGCGGAGGGTCGCCAGCAGATTGTTGCGATTGCGACCGCTGCTTTGGCGCCGCCAAGCGCACCCCTCGAAGCACCGGTTCCAACCCGGGTCTTCGCGGGACCGGGACAGTTTCCGCCATCACGCTTCAGGGGGTATGGCTTTCTTGCCTTTCCCGCGCTGGCCTCAGAATATGATTACGACCGCCACATGAAGCTCTGCCAAGCATACGTAAACAGTCTGCCAGCGACGTCATCAGTCAGGGAGCAGCGAGAAGATCAATTTGTCACCGTATGGCCGGTCAAGGACAAGAAGTTGGCGTCCTCCCTAAACGGTACGTTTCTCAGGCTTGAGACGTCGACCAAATGCGCCAGGGCTATCGACGATTATGATGATGGACAAGCGCGTGAAGTGCTAACGGATGTTCGCGCAGCCCAGGACATCACGCTCGATGGCCGCGGACCATATCTGTTCGGTTGGATACCTGCGGATGAATATGGGCAGAAGGGCAAACTCATCCTGATGCTGGACCTGTCGCGCGTCACCACCTACGAGCAGGCCCTGGTGCAGCTGCAAAGCTGGCAGCAGAAGATTGCCACGAACCCTGAACTGCTGCGCGATGGATTGTCGATCGAGAATGTGCGGCGGATGATCAGGGACTGGTCAGATCAACACGGACAAGCCTTCTTAATGCTGATTGGCGCAGGGTAGCTGACATGGAACTTGCTCAAATACCCCGCGGACTTCTCATAGCATTCGTTTTCGGCCTATTGTTTACCATCTGGGTCAATCCCGGAACGACCGGGGGCCTACTGCTCCTCATGGCGATCTCAACTGGCGTCATGTACCTCCTTGTTTCTGCGGCTCACTTCATTTGGAGGCTGATACTGCGGGGCCGAAATCCAGGTGGAACGCCTCAGAAAGCGACCGAGGTCCCCAAGGCCCAATCCGGAGCAGGGAGGGTACCCTTTCGGTCTCAACGCGGAGATGGCAAATCGAAAGGAGATAGGGGTAGGGGCTAACGAAGGGGTACCACGGCTGTCGCGCGTTCGCAGTCATCGAAGACCTTCACCGCGCGCAGGTTATCGTCTGTAATCCCGACCTGCTTTAGAATTTCCTCACCCTGCCATTCCAAATAGAAACCCCCGCGGCATCGGCTGCGGGGGTTGTTCAGGCGCTATTGCGGTCTGCCGGAGCGGGATCAGTTCAGCTGGGAAGAGTTCCCGGGCATCACGTCGCGATCGAAGTTCATCGTGAACGGGCGCATGGCCAGCTTGTAGACGACGAGCGCACCGTCGACCTCGGCCGCCTGGCCGATGGCGTAACCGTGGCGCGGCAGGGTTTCCTGGCCCAGGTCGAAGTCGAGCTTGAGGGGGACCGTGCGTCCGAAGTTCTCCGCGTCATCCAGGGTGAGCAGGGCCTCATCCGGCGCCTTCGGGTTGAAGGAGATCGAGCCGCGGAACTCGACCACATTGCCCGCAAGCGTGGTGATGCCGCGCGTCTTCTGAACCTCGAGCGCCTCAGAGACGCGACGCGCATCGGCAGGCGTCTTGATGCTGACTTTCGTCACATCGTCGGCGTCGGACGCATTGATGAAGTTGATGACCGCGCTCTTCTCCCCGATGGAAAGGCTGGCGGGATCGTAGAATCCGAACATGTGTGTCTCCGGTTTTTCTCGTTGAGCGCAGCCTGTTGGCCGCGGTCTATTTTTCGCATATCTCATTCTGCCCCGATACCCTGACAAAACCTATGCGAACCGAAAAATGTGGATAGATTTTCTCAGCTGCTTTCGAGAGCCGGTGCCGCGGCGGGGCGCGCCGTCCATGTATGCCGGATCATCTCGGCATAGACCGGATCCGGGGAGGGGAGCCAGTCCTGGTCGAGGGGGGGGGAGGCACCAGTGCCGCTGTTCAGAATGCGATCACCACAGAAAGGCAAAGCGCTCTTCGCGGTGGGGTAGGTCAGCACCA
>NZ_JBGFGM010000100.1:0-60486 GCF_041224635.1 Leisingera sp. XS_AS12 | reverse complement strand
GGGATTGAAGAAGGAGATCAGCGTCTTGCCCTTGGTCAGCCGCTTCAGCTCGGTCTCATTGGGCTGGCGCACCTTGGCGATGATGTCGGCCGTCTTCCACAGCTGCGCCGCGGTCTTGACGATCTCGACGCCCGCCTCGGCGTAGGCCGCGTCGGAAAACCCCGCCGCCGCCCCGGCCCCGGTCTCAATCGCGCAAGCGTAGCCCAGCTTCTGCAGCTGGCGCGCAGAGTCCGGCGTCAGCGCAACGCGGTTCTCGCCCGGAAATGTCTCTTTTGGTGTCCCTAGTTTCACCGCTTTTCCCCTCGTCTTGCCCGGACGCCGATTGTCCGGGTACAGATCGTGAATTTACTTCGTACATGGCGCAAGATTGTTGCGCAACAAAATTGCTGCATCGCCGCAAAATTACGCCGCGACGCGGAAATGTCAGGTTGGCCGCCTCGCTTTCCCGTCGCCTTTGTTGCCGGATACGCGACATGGGTCCCTGTTCCCGTACTGCAGCCGTGCCAATAGACCTCCGGTCCTAAGCGCATGCGCAGTCAGATCATGCAGCCCCCGATCAGAGGCCCCGACAAAAGGGAAAGCCAGACAGCCCGTCATCCGCAGGCCTCGGCAACATTATCCAGCAAATACACGTACATGGCGGGCAGCTTTCCCATATCCGGCCACATCGTCCAGAGCCATTTGGCCCCGTCGCGAAGAAAAGAACAGTTTGCCGCTGATTGCACAAAAACGGCGAATCCGTTCCATCCTGCGGCAAGATCCTGCACAGTTTTGTCCAAATGCCCATCGCTAATTCTGAAGGGTCTGTCGGGCTCGCGGCGGGTCATCCGGACGCTGGCGCCTGTCTGGCACCAACACTGCGACCATAGTCTGCCATGCGCAAATGCAACTGCGGCAAATTGGCCGAGGTCGGTCTCGCTCCTGCGAGCCGCCGCACAGAACACCCCGACCGCGCCACGCGTTTGGCGGCGCGCCGCCAAACGCAACGTGGTTGCCAAGCCATCACGGATAGAGCCGTATCGCTGGCCCAGGCCGGATCGCTGCACCGTGCGGGATCAGACTATCACTGGACAGAAGGCGTGGCTTGGGATAGCACCGCTATATGCTTTAAGCATAAAATACCATGAGCAAGTGAGGCTCCGATGACTGATTTTGCGGCCACCAAGGCGATGTTCCACCTGCCCGAGGGCACGATCTATCTTGACGGCAACTCGCTGGGGCCGCTGCCACGCGCCGCAACCGAGCGGGTCGGCAACATGATGCAGCACGAGTGGGGCGACATGCTGATCACCGGCTGGAACAAGGCTGGCTGGATGCAGAAATCCCGCGATCTCGGAGATCGGATCGGTCGGCTGATCGGCGCTGAGCCCGGTCACGTCATCGTCGGCGACACGCTGTCGATCAAAGTCTACCAGGCGCTGGCCTCAGCGCTGGAACTGAACCCCGGCCGCAAGGTGGTCCTGTCAGACAACGGCAACTTCCCCTCCGATCTCTACATCGCCCAGGGGCTGCTGACCTCCCTGGGAGCGGAGTATGAACTGCGCGTGGTCGACCCGGAGGCCGTGGAAGAGAACATCACCGATGACATCGCGGTGCTGATGCTGACAGAGGTGGATTACCGCACCGGTCGCAAGCACGACATGCGCGCGCTGACGGCCAAGGCGCACGAGATGGGCGTTCTGACGGTCTGGGACCTGGCCCATTCCGCCGGCGCACTGCCGGTGGATCTGGCAGGCTGCGGCGCGGACTTCGGTGTTGGCTGCACGTATAAATACCTGAATGGCGGCCCCGGCGCCCCGGCCTTCATCTATGTTGCACCACGTTACGCCGAGAAGGCCCGCCCTGCGCTGTCGGGCTGGCTGGGGCACGAGGCCCCCTTTGCCTTCGACCTCGATTACCGGCCCGGCCGCGGTGTCGAGCGGATGCGCGTCGGCACTCCGCCGGTGTTGCAGATGACCTCGCTGGAGGCGGCGATGGACATCTGGGACATGGCGGACATGGCAGAGGTCCGCGCGAAGTCCATGCAGCTGTGCGACCTGTTCATCGCCGAGGTCGAGGCCAAATGTCCGCAGCTGGAACTGGCCTCTCCCCGCGACGCGGCCTACCGCGGCAGCCAGGTCTCGTTCAAGTTCCGGGAGGGCTACGCCGCAATGCAGGCACTGATCGCCCGCGGCGTGATCGGCGACTTCCGCGCCCCCGACATCATGCGCTTCGGCTTCACCCCGCTCTATATCGACGAGGCTGACGTGCGGGCCGCAACTGACATCGTTGCGGATGTGATGACCAACGCGCTGTGGGACAACCCGGAGTACAAGATCCGCAACGCTGTCACCTGATGCGCTTGCGACGCTCCTACCATCTGCCGCTGTGCCGTCCGGCGGGCTGGGTCGCGCTGTGGCGCCGCCTGGCCCAATGCGGCACGCTGAACCGGAGGTGCGCTTCCCTTCCCTGACATATGCTACACTTAGGAAAAGGAAGACACCGATGAGCAAACCCTATGATCCCGCCGAGGAAGGCGCGCAGATGTCGTTCAAGGACCGCATGTCCTATGGCGACTACCTGTCGCTGGACATGCTGCTGAACGCCCAGAAGACCTGGAGCGACACCCATGATGAAATGCTGTTCATCATCCAGCACCAGACGTCTGAGCTGTGGATGCGGCTGGCGATCCATGAACTGACCGCAGCGCGGCAGCAGTTGATCAGCGGCGAAGCCCGGCAGGCCTTCAAGATGCTGGCCCGCGTCGCCCGGATCTTCGAGCAGCTGAACTCGGCCTGGGACGTGTTGCGGACCATGACGCCCTCCGATTACACGCGGTTCCGCGATGCGCTGGGGCAGAGCTCCGGCTTTCAATCGCATCAATACCGGCTGATCGAATTCATGCTGGGCAACCGAAACCGCGCCATGCTGAAGCCGCACGCCCACCGCCCCGACCTGGTGGAGCTGCTGGAGGCGGAACTGGCGCAGCCGTCCCTTTACGACGTGGCGCTGCGGGCGCTGTCACAAAGCTTCCCGCTGCCTGCCGAGGTGCTGGAGCGCGACCCCGCTGTAAAGCACCAGCCCCACCCGGCCGTGCAGGCCGCCTGGACCGAGGTTTACCGCGCGCCCGAAGACCACTGGGAGCTCTATGAGCTGGCAGAAAAACTGGTCGATTTCGAGGACTATTTCCGCCGCTGGCGGTTTAACCACGTCACCACGGTGGAACGCGTCATCGGCTTCAAACGCGGCACCGGCGGCACCGGCGGCGTCAGCTATCTGAAACGGATGCTGGAGGTGGAGCTGTTCCCAGAACTCTGGCACCTGCGCACCGAGCTCTAACGCAGCCCTGCGGGCCGGGACACCGGCCCGCCTTAGCGCGGTGTCAGCGCAGCGCCCAGCAGCTTGGCCAGCTGCCGCACCCCGGCCTGATAGGTGGCAAAATCGCCGGAGGTATGCTTCAGGCCCTTCAGCGCGGCGCAGATGGTGCGGGCAATCTCCGCGCTGGGACCGGTCAGGCTGACCCGCCCGGCGGCGGCCTCCGCCTCCAGCCAGTCGGCATAGATCGCCCGGAACGCGGCCTCGCCTGCCTCGATATCCTCGGCGGCGGCGTTCATGCCCGCCTCGAACACTTCCAACCCATGCGGAGAGGTCAGCATGGCCTCCACCGCTGGCCCGACCTGCGCCTGAAACGCGGCCAGCAGACGGGTCTCCAACGTGCCCTGCCCGGCCAGCGCCGCGCGCAGGTTTTCGCAGGCTTCCGCGTTGTAAACCGTTACCAGCGCGCGAAAAATGGCGTCCTTATTCTTGAAATGCAGATACAGCGCCGGGCGCGACATGCCCGCCCCCCGCGCGATGTCATCCATCGACGTCTTGCGAAAACCATAGGTGGCAAAGGCGCTCCAGGCGGCGCCAAGAATTGCCTGCTGCTTGGGATCAAGTCCGGTCATCTTCAGGGTCATGGCGCGAGGTCTGACCGTCCCGGCGAAATTTGTCAATTGACACGCTGACAGAATTAATCATTTTTGTCAGCGTGTCACAACCCACTCAGCCAAGCAGAGAGCCAGCCATGTCCACAACCCTCCGCATCAATGGAACGCCGCATCAGGTGGATCTCCCAGGCGAGGTCCCGCTGTTGTGGGTATTGCGCGACGAAATCGGCCTCACCGGCACCAAGTATGGCTGCGGCGTGGCGGCCTGCGGCGCCTGCACCGTGCATATCGACGGCGAGGCGGTGCGCTCCTGCCAGGTGGCGCTGTCGGATGTCTGGGGCGAGGTCACCACGATCGAGGGGCTTGGCACGCCGGACGCCATGGCCGCGGTGCAGCAGGCCTGGGTGGATCACCAGGTGGCGCAATGTGGCTACTGCCAGTCGGGGCAGATCATGCAGGCCGCCAGCCTGCTGGCCGAAAACCCCACACCGTCGGATGCGGATATTGACGAGGCGATGCAGGGCAACCTCTGCCGCTGCGGCACCTACCCGCGCATCCGCGCCGCGGTGCACACCGCCGCACGCAAGCTGCAGGAGGCATAAACCATGGCCAGCATTGGCAAGATCGCCCGTCGCAGTTTCCTGATCGGCTCTGCCGCCATTGTCGGCGGTGTGGCCTTTGGCGCCTATTCCGTCAGCCGCCCCGCCCCCAACCCGCTGACCGCTGGCAAGGGCGAGGCCGCGCTCAATCCCTTTGTGCTGATCGACCAGCAGGGCGTCACCCTGTATGCGCCGCGCGCCGAGATGGGCCAGGGCGTGAAAACCAGTTGGGCCGCCCTGATCGCCGAGGAGCTGGACGTGGATCTGGATCAGGTCCGGGTTCTGCACGGCCCCGCCGCAAAGGCCTATTACAATTCCGCTTTCATGACCGATGCGCTGCCGGGCAAGGGCTATGACCGTGGCGAGATCAGCCATGCCATTGGCAACGCGCTGGGGCATCTGGGCAAGGTGCTGAACCTGCACGGCACCGGCGGCTCCACCTCGATGAAGGATGGCTTTGTCCGCCTGCGCGCGGCCGGTGCAAGCGCCCGCGAGACCCTGAAACAGGCTGCCGCCGAGCGGCTGGGTGTGGCCCGCAGCCAACTGCGCACCGCGCAGGGTGCGGTGATCGCCCCGGACGGCACCAAAATCGCTTACGCGGATCTGGCAGAGGCCGCGGCGCAGCTGGAACCGATCGAGGCAGAACTCCGCCCCAGCAGCCAGTGGCGGCTGATCGGCAAATCGCAGCACCGCGTCGACATGGTTTCGAAGGCCACCGGCACGGCAACCTTCGGCATCGACGTGCGCCTGCCCGGGATGAAATTCGCAGCCCTGCGCATGAACCCGGCACAGGGCGGCGGCATGTCCGGGTTTGACGCCACAGACGCGTTGAAAATGCCCGGCGTGGAGCGCGTCGTCGACATGGGCAGCGGCATTGCCGTAGTGGCCAGCAACACCTGGCTCGCTATGCAGGCGGCAGAGGCGGTGCAGATCGACTGGCAGGCGGCGCCCTACCCGCCCGAGACCGATCAGATCTTTGCCCGCATCGCCGAAGCCTTCGACGACGCCCCCAACTCCGTGATGCGGGACGATGGCGACGCAGACCAGCTGCCGCCCGGCGCGACGGAGCTGGCGGCGGAGTATCAGGTGCCCTACCTCGCCCATGCAACGATGGAGCCGATGAACGCCACCGCCCTCCTTGAGGATGGCAAGCTGACTGTCTGGTGCGGCAACCAGATGCCCGGTTTCACACAGATGAAATGCGCAGCCGAAGCCGGGCTGGACGCCGAACAGGTGGATCTGCACACCACCTACCTGGGCGGCGGCTTCGGGCGGCGGGTCGAGTTCGACTACGCCGTCTACGCCACCCGCCTGGCCAAGGCGATGCCCGGCGTGCCGGTGCAGCTGACCTGGAGCCGCGAGGAGGACCTGCGCCACGACATGTACCGCCCCGGCGCGCTGGCGCGGATGCGCGGCGCGGTGAAGGACGGCCAAGCGGTGCTGCTGGATGGCAAGGTGGCCGCCGCCTCGCCGGTGGCACAGGCAATGGACCGCGTCGCGGGCTTGCCCGCCGCGGGCCCCGACAAGGTGCATGTGGAGGGGTTCTTCAACACGCCCTACGCAATCCCCAACCACCGCATGGCCGGGCATCTGTCCGACGTGGAGGTGCCGGTGGGCTTCTGGCGCTCGGTCGGCAACAGTTTCAACGCCTTCTTTGTCGAAAGCTTCGTCGACGAAATGGCCCATGCCGCCCAGCGCGATCCGCTGGACTTCCGGCTGGAGATGGCGCGGCGCGAATGGGAACCCGCTGCAGCGGTGCTGGAGGCCGTGCGCGAAATGTCCGGCTGGGACAGCCCATCCCCGGCAGGCACCGGGCGCGGCGTGGCGCTGTGCTACAGCTTTGGCACCCCGGTTGCGCAGGTGATCGAGGTCGCACAGCAGGACGGCAGCATCCGCATGACCCGCGCCTGGATTGCCGCCGATCTGGGCCGGGTGATCGACCCCGACAACACCCGCGCGCAGATGTTCGGGGCCATGGCCTATGGGCTGTCGGCGGCCTGCTTTGGCGAGATCACCTTTGCCGATGGGGCCGCCGAGCAGGGCAATTTCCCGGATTATGACGCCCTGCGCATGCACACGATGCCCGCGGTGCAGGTGCAACTTCTGGAGAACCAGCCGCGCATGGGCGGCGCGGGTGAGCCCGGCACGCCCCCGGCCGCTCCGGCGCTGGCAAATGCGCTGTTCGACCTGACCGGCATCCGGGCCCGGCGGCTGCCCCTGATGCATGACTTCGACCTGCTGGTCTGACACAGCCCCTGGCCTGCCCGGCACCGGGTGGGCCGAGGGCAGGTCAGGCGAGGTGCTTCTCCATCAGGTAGTTGTGCATCATCACGCCGTCACGCTCAAATACGCAGCGCTGCTGCACAGTAAACCCCTGATGCTCAAAGAACCCGCGTGCCGCCTCGCTGGCGCGCACATGGAGGCGGGTCAGCCCGTCCTGCCGCGCCGCAGCCTCGAGATCCGCGTACAGTACCGCGGCCACGCCCTGCCCCGCAGCGCGCGGATGGCAGAACAGCATATCCACATGCCCGTCCGCTTCCAGATCGATGAACGCGGCAGGCATATCCTCCGCATCGACCGCCACCCACAGCTGCCGCCCGTCCGACAGCCGCCGCCCGAATACCTCGGTCGGCGGGTGTTCCGGGCACCAGGCGCGGATCTGCTCCGGGGTGTAGTGACGGCTGGCCAGCCCATGCACCGCGGCATGAAAAACCTCTGCCAGCGCGGCGGCATCCTCCGGCCTGCCGGGCCGGATGCGGTAAGCGGACGATCCGCTCCCGGCAGCCCCTTTGGTTGCCAGTGTCATCTTAAACCTCTTGCGACGTTGTGCGGGTCAGGCGCTTTTCTGGAATCCGGCCTGAACGCGGGTATCAGCCCAGCCGCGCACCGCGCGGCCAAAGGCCTCGAACAGCGGACGCGACACCGGGTCATTGGCGGCATCCCATTCCGGGTGCCACTGAACCGACAAGGTAAAACCGGGGGCATCCTTGATGTAGATGGCCTCTGGCGTCCCATCGGGCGCATGCCCGTCCACCACCACACGCGGGCCGGGGCGCTTGATGCCCTGCCCGTGCAGCGTGTTGGTCATAACCTCTTCGGCGCCCATCAGCTGATGGAACACCCCGCCGGAGCTGAATTTGACGGGATGACGCAGGGCAAATTTCTCTTCCAGCGTGCCATCGGGCGGCATCCGGTGGTTCATCCGCCCCGGCAGGTCGCGGATCTCGGGGTAGAGCGTGCCGCCCATCGCCACGTTCACCTCCTGAAAGCCGCGGCAGATGCCCAGGAACGGCTGACCGCGTTCGACGCAGGCCCGCACCAGCGGCAGGGTGATGGCATCGCGGGCGCGGTCAAAGGCCCCATGTGCCTCGGTCTCGGCCTCGCCGTATTCCGCGGGGTGCACGTTTGGGCGGCCGCCGGTCAGCAGGAAGCCGTCGAAGGTGTCCAGCAGTTCCTCTACCGTGACGAAGCGCGGGTCTGACGGGATCATCAGCGGCATGCAGCCCGCCACCTCGGCCACAGCCTCGGAGTTCATCGTGCCGCCCGCGTGCACGGGGTACTGATCGTTGATCAGATAGGAATTGCCGATAATGCCAACCTTGGGACGCGCCATGATCCACCCGCGAAACTAATGCCTGTGGGAAAACCTAGCTCTGCCCTCTGCAGGGTTCAACAGTCGGCACCGCGCAACACATTGTTCACGCACACACATGCGCGATGGTCCTGCAGCCGGACGACAGGCGGCGCAGACGCCCGGCGCGCGCCTCAGGCCTCGCCCTGCAGGCCCACGGCCTCGATCCCGGCCAGCGCCGCGATGGCGTCATTGTCGGAGGTATCGCCGGTCACGCCCACCGCGCCAATCACCGCGCCTGTGCTGTCGCGCACCAGAACGCCGCCCGGCACCGGCACCACCTGGCCACCATAGACCCCGTTCACCGCCGCCATGAAATAACCCTGCGCCTCGGCCCGCGCCATCTGCGCCGTGCCCCCCATGCCCAGCATCACCGCGCCATAGGCCTTGGCCTGCGCGATCGCAAAGCGGCCTGGCGCGGCGCCGTCCTCGCGCACGAAGGCCTGCACATGGCCGCCCGCATCCAGCACCACCACCGACAAGGGCTTCAGCGCCAGTGCGCGGCCCTTTTCCAGCGCCGCCCCGATGATGCCGCGCGCTTCGCTCAGAGAAATCCCAGCCATATCCGTCCTGCCTTTCGCTTACCTTGCGTCAGAACGAAAAAGGAGGCCAAACGGCCCCCTTTGACTAGCCGCATTTGCGGCGAAACTGTTTTGCGCGGGTCAGTTCGACGCAGGCCGCAATCAGCCTGCCGCAGCCTGCGCCTTCAGCTCGAGACGGCGCGCGTGCAGCACCGGCTCGGTGTAGCCCGAGGGCTGCACCCGCCCCTTGAACACCAGATCGCAGGCGGCCTGAAAGGCGATGGTGTCATAGCCCGGCGCCATCGCGCGGTAGCTGTTGTCGCCACGGTTCTGCGCATCAACGACCTGCGCCATCTTGCGCATCGAGGCCATCACCTCCTCCTCGCTCACCACGCCGTGGTGCAGCCAGTTGGCGATATGCTGGGCCGAGATCCGGCAGGTGGCGCGATCTTCCATCAGGCCGATGTCGTTGATGTCCGGCACTTTGGAGCAGCCCACCCCCTGATCGACCCAGCGCACCACGTAGCCCAGAATGCCTTGCGCGTTGTTGTCCACCTCGCGGGCGATCTGTTCCGGCGTCCAGCGACGGAAGCTCGCCAGCGGAATTTCCAGGATACCGTCCACATGGGCGCGGCGTCCGCCCGCCTTCAGCTTGGCCTGCACCGCCATCACATCGACCTTGTGATAGTGCAGCGCATGCAGGGTTGCGGCGGTCGGGCTGGGCACCCAGGCGCAGTTGGCGCCGGATTTGGGATGCTCGATCTTCTGCTCCAGCATCGCCGCCATCATGTCGGGCATCGCCCACATGCCCTTGCCGATCTGCGCCTTACCGGACAGGCCACATTCCAGGCCGATGTCCACGTTCAGGTTCTCATAGGCCCCGATCCAGCCCTTGCGCTTGATGAAATCCTTGCGGCTGAAGGGGCCAGCCTCCATCGAGGTGTGGATCTCGTCGCCAGTGCGATCAAGGAAGCCGGTGTTGATGAAAGCGACCCGGTGCTTGGCGGCGCGGATGCATTCCTTCAGGTTGACCGAGGTGCGGCGCTCCTCATCCATGATGCCGATTTTCACGGTGTGGCGCGGCAGGCCGAGGATGTCCTCGACCTTGTCAAAGATGCGGTCGGTAAAGGCGACCTCTTCCGGCCCGTGCATCTTGGGCTTCACCACATAGACCGAGCCATGGGCAGAGTTGCCGCCATCCCGCTTGAGATCATGCATGGCAATCGCAACGGTGATCAACGCATCGAGCAGCCCCTCGTAGGCCTCGTTGCCGTCCTTATCCAGAACCGCGGGGTTGGTCATCAGGTGGCCGACGTTGCGCACCCACAACAGGGCGCGCCCCTTCACGGTCAGGGCAGAGCCATCCGGCGCGGTGTAGTCCAGATCCGGATTCAGGCGGCGGGTGAGGGTCTTACCGCCCTTGTCGAGCTTGGCTTCGAGATCGCCCTTCATCAGGCCGAGCCAGTTGGAATAGGCCAGAACCTTGTCCTCGGCGTCGACGCAGGCGACCGAATCCTCGCAATCCATGATCGCCGACATCGCGCTTTCCAGCCGCACGTCCGCCAGCCCCGCCTGATCGCGCGCGCCGATCGCATGGGTCCGGTCAAAGACCAGCTCCACATGCAGGCCATTGTTGCGCAGCAGCACGGCATCGGGGGCCTTGGGGTTGCCGTGGTAGCCGACGAATTTTTCCGGCTGCGCAAGCGGCAGATCATCAACCAGCAGCGCGCCATCCTGCACGTGATAGCGGCGGGCGTCGGCGTGGCTGGTGCCCTCCACCGGGAAAGCCTCATCCAGGAACACCCGTGCGCGGGCAACGACGCGGGCACCGCGGCCCTTGTCATACCCGCCCTTGGGCGCAGGCGTGCCCATGGCGTCCGTGCCATAGAACGCGTCATACAGGCTGCCCCAGCGGGCATTGGCCGCGTTCAGCGCGTAGCGCGCGTTGGTGATCGGCACCACCAGCTGCGGCCCCGGCACCTTTGCGATCTCGGGATCGACGTTGCTGGTCTCGATCTCGAAGTCATCGCCCTCGGGCAGCAGGTAGCCAATCTCGCTCAGGAAGGTCTTATAGGCCTGATGGTCATGCGGCTTGTCGCGGTTCGCGATATGCCAGGCATCGATCTTGGCCTGGATGTCCTCGCGCTTTTGCAGCAGCGCACGGTTCTCGGGGCCAAAGGTATTCACCAGGTCTGCCAGGCCGGACCAGAAGGCCTCTGCCGCAACCCCGGTACCGGGCAGCGCCTGCGTTTCGATGAACTCCGCCAGTTCCGGCGCGACCTGAATTCCCTGTTTTTCGACCCGGCTCATGACTTGCTCCTTTCGGCGGTACACCACTGTATGCTGCATCCTACCTAGGGCAGAAGTTTCCGATCAGCAACAAAACAGCCATCCTGTGAAACCAAACGCAATTTCTTGATTTTCAAGAAAGTGCCGAAAAGAATTCCGAATATGCAATAGCTGGGAGCCCCTAAGAAAAGGGCGCACAGCTTTCGCTGCACGCCCCGGCAAACGGGCTCGGGCCCAATATCAGTCAGCGGTACCGTTGATGACCGCCTGCACCTCATCCGCGGTCGCCGGCAGCTCGGCGGTGTCATCCTCACTCGCGCGGTCAACGACCATCAGCGTGAGCAATGCGATCGCGGCCACACCAAAAATTGCGGCAGCGCCGATACCCAGCAGCGAAGGTTTGTGGTCTTTCTTCTGACGCTCAACATTGGTGTCCGGTGCTGACATAACTGATCTCCTTAAGGTAACAAATTGACACGCAGGACGGCTTGCCGCTCCGCCTGCTGTTGCCTACGACTAGGGAAACAACGTGCCGGACCCGCTCCGGTTCCCCCAAAATGAGGTTCCGCCGTGAAAGATGCCAGTCCTGCCACCGCCCCCGAAACCATCTACCTGAAAGACTACACGCCATTCGGATACGACATAGAAAGCGTTCATCTGACCTTCCACCTCGCCCCCGAAGCCACGCGCGTTCTCAGCAAGATCCGCTTCGCTCCGAAGGCAGATGCCACGGACGCGACCTTCTTCCTGCACGGTGAGGAGCTGAAGCTGATCTCGGCGAAGATTGATGGTCAGGAGGTGTCACCGACGCTTGTTGAGGGTGGCCTGAAATGCGACGTGCCCAGCGCCCCCTTCACCTGGGAAGCCGAGGTGGAAATCAACCCGGCGGGCAATACCGCGCTGGAGGGGCTCTACATGTCGAACGGCATGTACTGCACCCAGTGCGAGGCCGAGGGCTTCCGCAAGATCACCTATTACCCCGACCGTCCCGACGTGATGTCCACCTTCACCGTGCGCATCGAGGGCGACGCATCGGTGATGCTGTCCAACGGCAACCCCATGGGCAAAGGCGAGGGCTGGGCCGAATGGCACGATCCCTGGCCGAAACCGGCCTATCTGTTTGCGCTGGTGGCTGGCGACCTGGTCAACCACCCCGGTCAGTTCACCACCAAATCGGGAAAGGAGGTCGAGCTGAACATCTGGGTCCGCCCGGGGGATGAGGACAAATGCGCCTTCGGCATGGAAGCGCTGAAGAAGTCGATGAAATGGGACGAGGATGTCTACGGCCTGGAATACGACCTCGAACTCTTCAACATCGTCGCTGTCGATGACTTCAACATGGGCGCGATGGAGAACAAGGGGTTGAACATCTTCAACTCCTCCTGCGTTCTGGCGTCGCCCGAAACCTCCACGGATGCCAATTTCGAACGCATCGAAGCGATCATCGCGCATGAGTATTTCCACAACTGGACCGGCAACCGCATCACCTGCCGCGACTGGTTCCAGCTGTGCCTGAAAGAGGGGCTGACGGTGTTCCGCGACGCACAGTTCACCGCCGACATGCGCTCGGAGCCGGTGAAGCGGATCGAGGACGTGATCGCCCTGCGTGCCCGCCAGTTCCCCGAGGACAACGGCCCGCTCGCGCACCCGCCGCGCCCCGAACAGTTCCAGGAAATCAACAACTTCTACACCGCTACCGTCTATGAAAAAGGCGCCGAGGTGATCGGCATGTTGAAGCGGCTGGTGGGGGATGACAATTACTACAAGGCGCTCAAACTCTACTTTGAGCGCCACGACGGCCAAGCCTGCACCATCGAAGACTGGCTGAAGGTCTTCGAGGATGCCACCGGGCGCGATCTCAGCCAGTTCAAGCTGTGGTACAGCGAGGCCGGAACCCCCCGCTTGAAAGTCTCGGAGGACTACGCCGACGGCACCTATACCCTGACATTCGAGCAATCGACGCCGCCCACCCCCGGCCAGCCGCAGAAGGCGCCGCGCGTGATTCCGGTGGCGGTCGGCCTGCTGTCGCCCAACGGCGACGAGGTGCGTGGCACCGAAGTGCTGGAGCTGACCGAAGCCAGGCAGAGTTTCACCTTCGAGGGCCTCGCCGCCAAGCCGGTGCCCTCCATCTTGCGCGAGTTCTCGGCCCCGGTGATCCTCGAACGCGAGACCACCAATGCCGAACGCGCCTTCTTGCTGGCGCATGACACCGATCCCTTCAATCGCTGGGAAGCGGGCAACGCCTTGGCCAAGGAAGTCCGCGTGGCGATGGTCGTTGACGGTGCCACCCCCGACGCGGCCTATCTGGACGCCCTTGAAAAACTGGTGCGCGACGACGACCAGGACCCCGCCTTCCGGGCGCTGGTGCTGTCGCCGCCGAGCCAGGCCGACATCGCCCAGACCCTGGCAGAGCGCGGCCACACGCCGGATCCGCAAAAAATCTACGATGCGGCCGAAACCTTTGCCCAGACGCTGGCGCAGCAACTGGAGACCAGCCTGCCCCGGCTTTACGCCGCCACGACGGTCGACGGCCCCTATCGCCCGGACGCCGAAAGCGCCGGCAAACGCGCACTGAACGGTCGCATCCTGTCGCTGCTGACCCGGCTGGACGGCGGCGAGCAGGCCGCGCGCCAATATGCGACGGCGGACAACATGACCCAGCAGTACACGGCATTGTCCTGCCTGATGAAAGCGGAAAAGGCCGATGCGCAGTCGCAGGCCTTCTTTGACCAGTGGCAGCACGACCGCCTGGTGATGGACAAGTGGTTCGCCCTGCAAATCGCCTGTGCCTCCCCCGAGAATGCAGCCGCCACCGCGGCCGCCCTCACCCGGCACCCGCTGTTTGACATGAAGAACCCCAACCGCTTCCGCGCCGTTTTCGGCGCGCTGGCCGGCAATCATGCAGGGTTCCACCATGCCAGCGGTGACGGCTACGTGCTCCTCGCCGACAACCTGATCGCCCTCGACAAGCTCAACCCGCAGACCACGGCCCGCATGTGCGCGGCCTTCCAGACCTGGAAGCGCTACGACACCGCCCGTCAGGAACGGATCCGTGAGCAGCTCCTGCGGATCGCGGGCACCGACGGGTTGAGCCGCGACACCAACGAGATGGTCAGCCGGATCCTGGATGCCTGACCCGCAAACCAAGCCTCCCCCGGCGGATTTCACATTCGCCCGTCGGGGGCGGTCCCCTGCCGCGTTTGCGCTGGTGACTGCCTGGCTGGCTGCATTGCTGGGCCTTTGGCTACTGCTGGAGGCCTCGCCGCTGGTCATAGCACTTCTGACGCTGCCGGTGCTGCCAGCCCTTCTAGATCTGATCCGCAATCCCAGTGCCGGGCTGACGATGTCGCCCCAACGGGTTGACTGGCACAGTGGACGGCTGACCGGCTTCGTGAAGTTGGAGGAGGTCGACCACCTGCGCCTCGACACCCGCTGGGACTTCTCCCGGCGCGCGACGCTCGTCCTGAAAGACGGACAGCGCCTCCGCCTGCCGCAAGAGGCGACCCCACCCATAGATCGGCTGGAAGCCGCATTTGCCGCCCACGGGCTGCGCTGCAAACGCCACCATTTCTCCCCGTTCTGATACGGCCTTGCTGCCCGTTGGCGTACAACAGAACCGATTGGCTGCCCGCGCGGAAACCTGCGTGCGATCTTGCCTGTTTGCGGCGAATTATCGCCTTCGCTCAGGAACTTCCCCAGTCGCGCCATGATTGCGCCCCAATGCCTGACGAGAATGCCAGTAACGACAAGCTGCCAATCTTCAGGACGCGCAAATGTTCAATCCGTCTCGACAGGCGCGGGAAATGTTCTCGCGGATTTCCGGCCTGCTCTCCGCCACTGCGCCTGGCGGCCAACTGCGCTCCGCCTCCAAAGCCCGCGCCGTGCCGGTTGCGGTGCCGGTCCCGGTGCCAACGACGCAGCCGAAGCCGGTTGAGCAGACAGTCGCAAGCCCCGCCACCCGACTGGAGGACAGCCTGTCGATTCCGATCTGCGAGGCGGACGGAGACCCCGAAGCGGTTGCTGCACAGGACCAGGGCCAATTCCTCGCCCGTCAGGAGCTGTGGGCCGAACTGTCCGCCGAGATTCGTGCCGCGGATCAGGCCAGGACCGTGACCAGCTCTGGTCTGCCGATCGCCGAGCTTATCGCCTTTGGCGCGCGCGCGGATGTGGTGCATGCCACCGAGCACGCGCTGGCAGAAGGCAAGGATGCGGGCAGCCGCGCGCTGATCCGGGGCCTGATGGCCTTTGAGGCGCTGCGTGCCGAACATCGCCGCGATCCCTATCTGACCGCACTGGTGGCACTGGCGCATATCGACATCGGCTGGGCCTGGCGCAGACCAGACACCCGCCAAGCCGTCACCCCGCCCAACCAGCGACGCTGCGCCGCCCATTTCAACCGCGCCGCCGCGCTGCTTCACCCCATTGCAGAACTCAGCGCGGACAGCCCGTTTCTGAGGGCCGCGCAATGTGCACTGCTGGCGGGCCAGGGCCACGCCCCCGAGGATGTCGCCGATGAATTCGGCGCCCTGATCGCCCTGTTGCCCCGAAATCACCGTCCGATGCGCAGCCTGGGAACCCTGATGCTGCCCCGCAGTGCAGGCTCCTATGCTGCCCTCGAACTGGAGGCCCGCCGCACCGCGGCCAACACCGCCGACACCTGGGGCGCGGGCGGGTATGCTTGGGTCTATTTCGATGCGCTGGCGCTGGATGATCAGGCCTGCGCCCGCGTTGACACGCGGGTCTTCCTAGCCGGTCTGCGCGACATTGTCGCCGCCGCACCCTCGCAGGAGATGATCAATCTCCTCACCGCGTATTGCTGCGTTACCCTGCGCCGGGCCGAAGACACCCAATCGGAAGCGTCGCATCAGGCGGCCGCGAACCGGCAACGGATCGCCAGCGCCGCCGACTGGCTGATCCGCGACCACCTGCAAGAGCTGCACCCAATGGTCTGGGCCCATGCCGCAGAAGGGTTCGACAACAGCGCTCGGGTGCGCTCCGTCAGCCGGTTTGCCGCCCGCGGAGAAGCGGAAGGGCTGGCCGCCATCGCCGGACATTTCCGCAAGGAAATCACCGCCGGTCAAACGGTGACCTTCACCGCGGAAGGCCCGCGGTTCACCCCGGCCTGAGAACACCCGCCCGCCGCCGCGACCCGGCGCGCGTCCGCAACACGCCGAGCCGCGTTGCGCGACCTCAGGTCTTCTTGAAGGCGTCCATCAGCGCCGCGCCCAGCGCGCCCGTTCCCGCGCCGCCTTTCTGGTCACCCTGCGACTTGCCCCGCCCGGCCTTGGCGCCGCCGGGCTTGCCGCCGCCGCGCGCAGGCCCGCCTTTGGGCCCCGCGCGGTCGCCTGCCCGGGCTCCGCCGCGCGCGTTGCGGTCGTCTCGCGCAGACGCGCCGCCATCCTTCTTCATCGTCAGGCCAATGCGCTTGCGCGGCACGTCGACCTCGGTCACCGTGACCTTGACCACCTGGCCAGTCTTGACCACCTCATGCGGATCTTTCACGAAACGGTCCGCCAACTGGCTGACATGCACCAGCCCGTCCTGATGCACGCCGATATCCACAAAGGCACCAAAGGCGGCGACATTGGTCACGGTGCCTTCCAGCACCATGCCCGGTTTCAGATCGGTGATCTCCTCCACCCCATCCTTGAAAGCGGCGGTGACGAAGGACGGTCGGGGATCTCGGCCCGGCTTCTCCAGTTCAGCGAAAATGTCCCGCACCGTCGGCAGGCCGACATCGCCGCTGACGAAATCTTCCGGCCTCAGCTTTTTCAGCGCCGCGGCGTCGCCCATGATCTCGCGGATGTCACGGCCGCAGGCTGCCACGATCTTGCGCGCCACATCATAGGATTCCGGGTGCACGGCCGAGGCGTCCAACGGCTCCTTGCCATCCCGGATGCGCAGGAAGCCCGCGCATTGCTCAAAGGCCTTGGGCCCGAGGCGCGCCACTTTCAGCAACTCCCTGCGGGAGGCAAACGGCCCGTTCTGGTCACGATGCGCAACGATCGCTTCGGCCAGACCGGGGCCAAGACCCGACACATGGGACAGCAGCGGCGCAGAGGCCATGTTGAGGTCGACGCCGACAGCGTTCACCACATCCTCGATCACCGCTTCCAGCGATTTGGTCAGCTTGTGCTGGTCGACATCATGCTGGTACTGGCCAACGCCGATACTCTTGGGCTCAATCTTCACCAGTTCCGCCAAGGGATCCTGCAGGCGTCGCGCGATCGACACCGCGCCGCGCAGGGACACGTCCAGATCGGGGAATTCCCGCGCCGCCAGTTCCGACGCGGAATAGACCGAGGCCCCTGCCTCGCTCACCACCACCTTGGTCGGTGCCTTGATCTTGGCGGGCAGATGCTTCAGCACCTCCGCGACCATACGCTCGGTCTCGCGGCTGGCAGTGCCATTGCCGATGGCGATCAGCTCGACCCCATGTTCCGCGATCATCTTGACGATCGCCACCTGCGCACCGCGCAGATCATTCTTCGGCTGAAACGGGTACAGCGTCTCGGTGGCCACCAATTTCCCGGTTGCGTCAACCACCGCGGCCTTGACGCCGGTGCGAATGCCCGGATCCAGCCCGAGGGTCGGTCGCGCACCGGCTGGCGCTGCAAACAACAGGTCCTTGAGGTTGCGGGCAAAGACCTGAATGGCGTCCTCCTGGGCACGTGCTCGCAGATCGCTCATCAGCTCCAGCATCATCGACAGGCTCAATTTCACCCGCCAGCACCAGCCTGCGACCTTGCGCAACCAGACGTCCCCCGGCCCGTTGCCGCCAGCGCCCAGCTCCGCCGCAACCATCGCCTCGGCGCGGGCCGCGCCCTCTTCCGGCTCCGGTCCGGCATCCAGCGTCAGCACGCCCTCATTGGCACCACGCAGCATCGCCAGCGCCCGGTGCGACGGCACATCGGCCCAGCGCTCGCTGTGGTCGAAATAATCCGAAAACTTGGCGCCTTCCTGCTCCTTGCCCTCGACCACGCGCGCGGTCAGCACGGCCTCGCGCTGCAGGAACGTCCGCAAGCGCCCCAGCAGGCCCGCATTCTCGGTCAGCCGCTCGGTCAGGATGTCCCGCGCGCCGTTCAGCGCATCCTTCACCGTCGGCACTGCCTCGGTGATGTAGCCTTCGGCGAGTTTCTCCGGGTCGGCGTTGCGATTGTCCAGAATGGCCTCGGCCAGCGGCTCCAACCCGTTTTCCCGCGCGATCATCGCCTTGGTGCGCCGCTTCGGCTTGTAGGGGAGGTAGATATCCTCGAGCTGTGCCTTGGTCTCGGCCTTGGCGATCGAGGCCGCCAGCTCATCGGTCAGCTTGTCCTGCCCCTTGATCGACTCGAGGATGGCCGCGCGGCGCTTTTCCAGCTCGCGCAGGTATTCCAGCCGTTCCGCCAGGGTGCGCAGCTGGCTGTCATCCAGCCCCCCGGTTGCCTCTTTCCGGTAGCGCGCGACAAAGGGCACGGTGGCGCCTTCATCCAGCAGCGCCACCGCGGCGCTCACCTGCTTGGCGGCAGCGCCGATCTCTGCGGCAATGGTCTGGCTGATGCGGGCGGATGTGTCCAAGGCGACCTCCTGAAGTTCTGCTCGGTCTGCCAGTTCTAGCCCTCCTGCTGCACCCCGCCAAGAGGCTGAATCAGGCACAGGCGAACCATCGCGAAGGACAGCGCCCGTTCGCATGCAGCAGCCAAGCGCCCGCCCACGGGGACGGACCGGCGCTGCCGGGGCTGTCAGCCCGTACGATTCAAGGGGCTTCCGCCCGCCTCAAAGCTCTCTGTGCCACCTGCCCTCTTGCTCCTCCGCGCCGCCGGGCCTAGAACGCTGTGCAACTGAAATTGACAGTGTGCCGATGAAACATCGCACCACGTCACTGCAACTGACATTCGGATACGGCGGAAAACCATGCTCGACCTGACATATGAACTCCCCAAGCCCAAGGTGATCGCGGGCGCCAAGCATGACTGGGAACTGGTCATCGGCATGGAGGTGCATGCCCAGGTCAGCTCCAATGCCAAGCTGTTCTCCGGCGCCTCCACCAAATTCGGCGCCGAGCCGAACTCGAACGTGGCATTCGTCGACGCGGCGATGCCGGGGATGCTGCCCGTCATCAATGAATACTGCGTCGAGCAGGCGGTGCGCACCGGCCTGGGCCTGAAGGCGGACATCAACCTGTGGTCGGCCTTCGACCGCAAGAACTACTTCTACCCGGACCTGCCGCAGGGCTACCAGATCTCCCAGCTCTACCACCCGATCGTGGGCGAGGGCGAAGTGCTGGTGGAACTGGGCGACGGCACCGCGCGCAAGGTGCGGATCGAGCGCATCCACATGGAACAGGACGCGGGCAAGTCGATCCACGACATGGACCCCAACATGTCCTTCGTGGACCTGAACCGCACCGGCGTCTGCCTGATGGAAATTGTCTCCCGCCCCGACATTCGCGGGCCTGAGGAAGCTGCCGCCTATATCGCCAAGCTGCGCCAGATCATGCAGTACCTTGGCACCTGCGACGGCAACATGCAGAACGGCAACCTGCGCGCCGACGTGAACGTCTCGGTCTGCCTGCCCGGTCAATACGAGAAATATCAGGAAACGCAGGACTTCTCGCATCTCGGCACCCGTTGCGAGATCAAGAACATGAACTCCATGCGTTTCATCCAGCAGGCCATCGAGGTCGAGGCCCGCCGCCAGATCGCCATCATCGAAGCCGGTGGCGAAGTGGAGCAGGAAACCCGCCTCTATGACCCGGACAAGGGGGAAACCCGCTCCATGCGCTCCAAGGAAGAGGCGCATGACTACCGCTATTTCCCCGACCCGGACCTGCTGCCGCTGGAGATCGAGCAGGAATGGGTGGACGATATCGCCGCCAAGCTGCCGGAACTGCCCGACGAGAAAAAGGCGCGCTTCATCAAGGACTTCGGCCTGTCCGATTACGACGCATCGGTACTGACGGCCGAGGTGGAATCGGCCGCCTACTTCGAGGAGACGGCCAAAGGGCGCAATGGCAAGCTGGCCGCGAACTGGGTCATCAACGAGCTGTTCGGCCGCCTGAAAAAGGACGACGACAAGCCGATCACCGAATCCCCGGTCTCCCCTGCCCAGCTGGGCGGTATCATCGACCTGATTTCCTCGGACGCGATTTCCGGCAAGATCGCCAAGGATCTGTTTGAAATCGTCTATACCGAAGGCGGCGACCCGGCGCAGATCGTCGAGGAACGCGGCATGAAGCAGGTGACCGACACCGGCGCCATCGAAGCCGCGCTGGACGAGATCATCGCCGCCAACCCGGCACAGGTGGAAAAGGCCAAGGTGAACCCGAAACTGGCAGGCTGGTTCGTCGGCCAGGTGATGAAAGCCACCGGCGGCAAGGCCAACCCCAAGGCGGTCAACGAACTGGTCGCCAAGAAACTGGGCGGCTGACCCCGCCACGAGCCGGACTCTTGCACCAGATTTTGCTAAGGGCGCCCACAGCGGCGCCCTTTTCGCATGGGGATTGGTCGCACATCCTGTCCTCGGGTCTACATCGGGCTGCCCCGCCGCCGCCCCCCCCCGAAGCCATCCCGCTTGACCTCTCCCGTGCCAGCGGCTTTGCTGCGGCGAAAACCCCCGGAGGTCACATGTCACGCAAATTCGATCAGGAACTTCAGGACCGTCTTGTCCGCTACGCTGCCATCGACAGCCAGAGCGACGAGAACTCGTCCACCACTCCCAGCACCGATTGCCAGTTCGACATGCTGAACCTCCTCGTCGACGAACTGCGCGACATCGGGGCCGCGGACGTGCGGCTGACCGACTACGGCGTCGTTCTGGCCACCATTCCCGGCACCAGGCCGGGGCCGACCGTGGGCTTTCTCGCCCATGTTGACACCGCGCCGCAGTTCAATGCCACCGGCGTCAAACCGCGGGTGATCCAGGGCTACAACGGCGGCGACATCAGCTTTCCCGACAACCCGGATCTGGTTCTGTCGCCCGAGACAAACCCCTATCTCGCCTCCAAGCAGGGCGAAGACATCATCACGGCCTCGGGGCAGACCCTCTTGGGCGGCGATGACAAGGCGGGTGTGGCCATCATCATGACCATGGCGCGGCACCTGCTGGACAACCCGGACCTGCCCCGCCCCACCCTCCGCATCGCCTTCACCCCGGACGAGGAAATCGGCCGCGGCGTCGGCCCGCAGCTGCCCCGCGACCTGCAGGCGGATTTCGCCTATACGCTGGACGGCGGCGAGGTCGGCGAAATCATCTATGAAAGCTTCAGCGCCGACCGCGCCGTGGTGCGCATCAAGGGGGTTTCGATCCACCCCGGTCAGGCCAAGGAGAAGATGGTCAACGCCGCCCACCTGGCAGCCAAGATCGTGCAAACCCTGCCGCAGGCGACAATGACGCCGGAAACCACCGACGGGCGCGAAGGCTTCCTGCATGTGACCGACATGAACGGCGGCTCCTCCGAGATGGAGCTGAAGCTGATCCTGCGCGACTTCGAGCGCGAGGGTCTGGAGGACAAGGGCGATCTGCTGCGCCAGGTCTGCGCCGCCGTGCAGGCGGGTGAGCCCCGCGCCGAGATCAGCGTTGAGATCACCCCGCAATACCGCAACATGCGCTATTGGCTGGAGGAGGACATGACTCCGGTGGAGCTGGCCCGCGACGCCTGCCGCACGCATGGGATCGAGCCGGTCTCGACGCCGATCCGCGGCGGCACCGACGGCTCGCGACTGACCGAGCTGGGCGTGCCCACGCCCAATATCTTCACCGGCATGCAGGAAATCCACGGACCGCTGGAATGGATCTCGGTGCAGGACATGGCCCGTGCCACCGAGGTCTGCCTGACGCTGGCGCAGATGGCCGCCAAGCAGGAGTGAACGACGCAGGTAGAGCTGAAGGAGCCGTCCGCGCCCCGCGCGGACGCGAATGCCCGCCCAACTCGACGCTTGACCTCGCGCTCTGGAACCGGGCATCTACCCCAGTGAACCAACACGCAAATTCCGGAGACAGTCATGCAGGCCTTTGAGTACAAAGTCGTCCCCGCCCCGGCCAAAGGCACCAAGGCCAAGGGCATCAAGACCCCGGAAGCCCGCTTTGCCCACACGATCGAGCTCCTGATGAACGAATTGGCGGCCGAGGGCTGGGAGTACCAGCGCGCCGAGCTGCTGCCGAGCGAGGAGCGCGCCGGGCTGACCGGCAGCACCACCAATTGGCGCAACGTGCTGGTGTTCCGTCGCCCCGTGGCGGCACAGGCCCCCGCCGATGCAACCGCCGCAGACGCCACCCTGCGGGCGCCTGCGCGCACAGCCCCCGAAGCTCCCGCCCGGGAACCTCGGCTGACGGCCACCGCAGGCGACCCGGAAGCCCCGGCAGACGCCACCCCCGTTCCCGGCCCCGGCGCGGCCCGGATGCAAGCCGATGACGGCGTCGAAGAGCTGAGCCCGGTCTCCGGCATGACGGCCGCGCTGAAGCGGCGGGCCGAGAAGGCCGCGAAGAAGGACGACCCGAAAGAAAACGGGGAGAGCTGAGCCCTCCCCGCGCTGTCTGGATACTGATACGGGCAGCGCCCGGCAGTTCCGGGCGTCAGGTGCCGATATCCAGGGCCAGCGCGTGAATGCGCGGCACGATATCCCCGAGCGCCTTGTGCACGGCACGGTGCTGTTGCACCCGGTTCATGCCCTCAAAGGCGGTGGCACGGATTTTCACCGCGAAATGGCTCTCGCCCGAGCCGTCATCGCCCGCGTGTCCGGCATGTTTGTGGCTTTCGTTCACCACTTCCAGCACTGTCGGATCAAAGGCCGTCTGCAAGGCCGTTTCCATCTCCTGCTTCACGTTCATTTTCCGCTCATCCCCATCTTTTTTCTACACGCCCCCTTCTATCTGGCGCCCCTTAGACTAAACTGCTGCCTCCGAGTCGAACAGATGCGTCTAGAAGGTGCGCCCCATGACCAAATCCGATCCCTTTGGCTTTGATATGTCCGTCCGCTCTGCCAAAAAGAAAAATCCGCGCGGGCGGCGCGCAGCCACGGGGGCTTCCGAGACCTCGACCCGCGTCTGCGATCACCCGGGGTGCGAGGAAGCCGGCAAGTTCCGCGCTCCCAAGGCACCGGACGTGCTCGATGATTACTACTGGTTCTGCCAGGAGCATGTGCGCGAATACAACAACAAGTGGAACTTCTTCGAGGGCACGACAGAAGCCGAGCTGAACGCCCAGCGTTCCAAGGACAAGGTGTGGGAGCGCCAGACCAAGCCGATGGGCGACCCCGAGGCGCGGGCCTGGGCCCGGCTGGGCATCGAGGATCCGCACCAGGTGCTGGGGGCGAACGCGACCCTCAACCCGGGACGCAACGCCAAGGCGGGCCGGCGCCTGCCGCCCACCGAGCGCCGGGCGATCGAAATCCTCGAGGCCAAGGACGACTGGTCCAAGGCCGAGATCCGCAAGGCCTACAAGAAGCTGATCAAGGTGCTGCACCCCGACATGAACGGTGGTGACCGCAGCCAGGAAGAGCAGCTGCAGGAGGTCCGCTGGGCCTGGGACCAGATCAAGGACAGCAAAAGCTTCAAGTAACCGCCGACCGCATCCGCAGCATCACCGGGGGGCTTGCGGGCCTCCCCGGTGCGGAGCCATTGGCGTTTTCGGTCTGTCTAAGCGGTCTTTTGCCGACCGTTTACGATAGAGACTTTATTGCTTTGACCTGTTCCGGCAGCGCGGTTAGGCAGGGGATGTCGGTTGCAGCCCTTCCCCCCGAGAGCGCAGAACATTGCCGACATAACGCGCCCCCCGCTGCCCGGCTGGGGGCGCTGTTCGTTGGCTGGCGCGAGCTTCTCCCCTGACGTCAGCCTCGGCTGCCGCAACAGTTGTCCTGTCACAAATGCCGCCTTCGCCCGGTTGTCGGGACGGTTTCCCTTGCCCTTCGGCCGCAGATCAGGCACCAATCCCGCGAATTGGACCCTGACGGCAGGGCAGACAGATAAGGATCGACTGGGATGACCGACGGCTTTGTGGACATGAATGCGAAACCGACCGAAACGATTTCGGTGCGCGATGTATTCGGAATCGACACGGATATGACGGTCAAGGGCTTTGCCGAAGGCTCCGACCGGGTGCCGGCGCTGGACCCCACCTACAAGTTCGACCCCGAAACCACGCTCGCGATCCTCGCGGGCTTCAGCCACAACCGCCGGGTGATGATCCAGGGCTACCACGGCACCGGCAAGTCGACCCATATCGAACAGGTCGCGGCCCGGCTGAACTGGCCCTCCGTGCGGGTGAACCTCGACAGCCACATCTCCCGGATCGACCTGATCGGCAAGGACGCGATCAAGCTGCGCGATGGCAAGCAGGTCACCGAATTCCACGAGGGCATCCTGCCCTGGGCGCTGCGCAACCCGGTGGCCATCGTGTTCGACGAATACGACGCCGGCCGCGCCGACGTGATGTTCGTGATCCAGCGAGTGCTGGAGCATGACGGCAAGCTGACGCTGCTGGACCAGAACGAGATCATCACCCCGAACCCGTTCTTCCGCCTGTTCGCGACCGCCAACACCGTCGGCCTCGGCGACACCACCGGCCTGTATCACGGCACCCAGCAGATCAACCAGGCGCAGATGGACCGCTGGTCGCTGGTTTCGACGCTGAACTACCTCAGCCATGATGCCGAGGCAGCCATCATCCTGTCCAAGGCGCCGCATTACAACACCGCTGAGGGCCGCAAGACCATCTCTCAGATGGTAACCGTGGCCGACCTCACCCGCACCGCCTTCATGAACGGTGACCTGTCCACCGTGATGAGCCCGCGGACCGTGATCAACTGGGCGCAGAACGCCGAGATCTTCCGCAACGTGGGCTATGCCTTCCGGCTGTCGTTCCTGAACAAATGCGACGAGCTGGAGCGCCAGACCGTGGCCGAGTTCTACCAGCGCTGCTTTGACGAAGAACTGCCCGAAAGCGCCGCAAGCGTTTCGCTGGGCTGAATGTGACGTACCGCCCGGCCGTCAGGCCGGGCCGCGCCCGCCCCGCCCCCAACGGGGCGGGCGCTTCGCTTCCCACCCCGCCGGGCCGGGCGCTGCCCCAACCGCAGCTGTCCCACTGGACTTTCCCGAAACAAGGGGGGATGCTCAAAAGGGATAAGGTGCGACCATGAAAAAGCCGAACGACAACCCCGCCGATCCGTTCAAGAAGGCGCTGGCCGAAGCCACCAAGGTGATGGCCGACGACCCGGAACTTTCGGTCAGCTACACCGTCGACCCCTCGGGGCTGTCGGGCGACTCGATGCGGCTGCCGCAGGTCTCCCGCCGGATGAGCCGCGAAGAAGTTCTGCTGGCCCGCGGCACCGCGGATGCGTTGGCGCTGCGGCACAAGTTCCACAATGACGCGACGCACGCCAAATATGCGCCTCAGGGCGAAATGGCCCGCGACCTCTACGACGCGATGGAAACCGCCCGCTGCGAGGCGATGGGCGCGCGCCACATGCCCGGCACCGCCTCCAACATCGATGTGAAGATCCGCAACGAGGCGCTGCGCCGCGGCTACGACCAGATGAAATCCTCCTCCGAGGCGCCGCTGGCGGCCTCGGCCGGTTACCTGATCCGCCACCTCGCCACCGGTCGCCCGCTGCCGGAAGGTGCCGCGAACATCATGGAACTGTGGCGCGGCTTCATCGAATCCCAGGCCGGCGGCACGCTGGAAAACCTGGACGAGACCATCGCCGACCAGGCCGCCTTTGCCAAACTGGCGCGGCAGGTGATCTCGGACCTCGGCTATGGCGACCAGCTGGGCGACGACCCGGACGATCTGGACGATGACGCCAACGACGAGGCCGAGGACTCCCCCGAAGAGCAGGACGATCCCGACAGCTCCGGCCAGGACGACTCCGACGACGAGGAGGCCGACGCCTCCCCCGAGCAGAGCCAGGAACAGCAGCAGGACGAATCCCAGGCGCAGATCTCCGCCGATGACATGGCGGATGAGGAGCTGGCCGAAGACACCGAGATGCCCGACGGCGAGGCACCGCTGGAGCCGCCCGCACCGCCGCCGGTGTCGGATGCCGACCCCGACTACAAGGTGTTCCTCGACGCCCATGACGAGGAAATCGCCGCCGAAGATCTGGCCGAACCGGCCGAGCTGGAACGTCTGCGCGCCTATCTCGACCAGCAGCTGGAGCCGCTGAAAGGCGCGGTTTCAAGGCTGGCAAACAAGCTGCAGCGCCGCCTTCAGGCGCAGCAGAACCGCTCGTGGGAGTTCGACCTCGAGGAAGGCATTCTGGACGCCGGTCGACTGGCGCGGGTTGTCGCCAACCCGACCACGCCGCTGTCCTTCAAGATCGAGAAAGACACCGAGTTCCGCGACACCGTGGTCACGCTCTTGCTGGACAACTCCGGCTCGATGCGCGGGCGTCCGATCTCGATTGCCGCAATCTGCGCCGACGTGCTCGCCCGCACGCTGGAGCGCTGCAACGTGAAGGTCGAAATCCTCGGCTTCACCACCCGCGCGTGGAAAGGTGGCCTTGCCCGCGAGGCCTGGCTGAACGAGGGCCGCCCGCAGCAGCCCGGTCGCCTGAACGACCTGCGCCACATCATCTACAAGGGCGCCGACGCCCCGATGCGCCGCACCCGCGACAACCTCGGCCTGATGATGAAAGAGGGGCTGCTGAAGGAAAACATCGACGGCGAGGCGCTGGAATGGGCGCACCGCCGCATGGTGAACCGCCCCGAGGCACGCAAGATCCTGATGGTGATCTCCGATGGCGCACCAGTCGACGATTCGACACTGTCGGTGAACCCCGCCAGCTACCTCGAGAAGCACCTGCGCGACGTCATCGCCATGGTTGAGCGCCGCAAGCAGGTGGAGCTTCTGGCCATCGGCATCGGCCACGATGTGACCCGCTATTACGAGCGTGCGGTGACCATCACCGATGTGGAGCAGCTGGCCGGCGCCATGACCGAACAGCTGGCCGCCCTCTTCGACAGCGACCCGCGTGCACGCGCCCGGGTGATGGGAATGAAGCGCGCGGGCTAACGTCCCCGTCCCGGTCTCCCGACGCAGGCCGGGGCCCTCCCGCGCCCTTGGACGGCATCTTGCGATGCCATCCGCAGTCTTGGGCCCGGCCGCGCGCTGACGCGCGCGGCACCAGCGGCTGCCCCGGGCCGCCACTGCCCAGCCTCCGGACGGGAACGGGCGGCAGCGGGATCCGCAAGCACTCCCCGGCACCCGAGCGCAACATCACCCGCGCTGCGCACCCCAGCCATTTACCGGCATATTTCGTCCCACGCGGCTTTCTCCCCCACCGGGCTTGCCACCGGCACGCCGATTTGGGACAAGGAGGCGCACAGTCAGCCACCCCGGCCCCGCGACCCACTGCGGTTGACCCAGGCCTTGTCTGCCCCATGCCCCCAAACAGGAGACCCGCCCGCATGTACCAGAGCTTTGACGTGACTGCCCGCCCGGAACAGGGTCCCCCCCGGCTGGCCGCCCTGCGTCAGGAACTGGCCGCGGAAGGGCTGGACGGCTTTCTGGTGCCGCGCGCCGATGCCCATCAGGGCGAATACGTGGCGCCGCGCGACGAGCGGCTGGCCTGGCTCACCGGCTTCACCGGCTCGGCGGGCTTCTGCGCCGTGCTGCAGGACATCGCAGGCGTCTTCATCGACGGCCGCTACCGCACCCAAGTAAAACGCCAGGTCGCCGCGGAATACACCCCCGTGCCCTGGCCCGAGGTACAGCTGGCCGTCTGGCTGAAGCAGCAGCTGCCGCAGGGCGGCAAGGTCGGCTTTGACCCCTGGCTGCACGCCGCGGGCCAGATCGCCTCGCTCACCAAGGAGCTGCAGGGCAGTGGCATCACCCTGACGCAGTGCGACAATCTGGTTGACCGCATCTGGGCCGACCAGCCCGCGCCGCCAATGAACCCGGTTACCGCGCACCCGCTTGAATACGCGGGCGAAAGCGCTGCGGAGAAATGCGCGCGCCTCGCCACCGGCCTGCGCGATGCCGGTCAGAGCGCGGCGGTGATCACCCTGCCCGACAGCATCATGTGGCTGCTGAACATCCGTGGCTCCGACGTGGCGCGCAACCCGGTGGCGCACGGCTTTGCCATCCTGCATGACGACGCCCGCGTCGACCTGTTCATGGCGGCCGAGAAACTTGCCGGTCTCGACGGCCATTTCGACAGCAGCGTCCGCCTGCACGCGCCCGAAGACTTCCTGACCGCCCTTGCCGCGCTCGACGGACAGGTCGCAGCAGACAGCGGCACCCTGCCGCAGATCGTTGCCGACACCCTCGGCGACCGGCTGTCCCCCTCCGGTGACCCCTGCGCCCTGCCCAAGGCGCGCAAGAACAAGGCCGAGATCGCGGGCAGCGCCGCCGCCCACCTGCGTGATGGCGCGGCGGTGGTGGAAACCCTCGCCTGGCTGGACGCGCAGGCACCCGGCACCCTCACCGAGATCGACGTGGTGCGGCAGCTCGAGGCCAATCGGCGCAAGGACCCGGCCCTGCGCGACATCAGCTTCGAGACCATCGCCGGCACCGGCGAAAACGGTGCCGTGATGCACTACCGCGTGACCGAAGAGACCAACACCACGCTGCAAGACGGCCATCTTCTGGTACTCGACAGCGGCGGCCAGTACCTGGACGGCACCACCGACATCACCCGCACAATCGCCATCGGCACCCCAGGCGCCGAGGAGCGCGCCGCCTTCACCCGCGTGCTGCAGGGGATGATCGCCATGTCGCGCCTGCGCTGGCCCAAGGGGCTGGCAGGCCGCGATATCGAGGCCGTCGGCCGCATGCCGCTCTGGCTTGCGGGACAGGACTTCAATCACGGGCTGGGCCATGGCGTCGGCGCCTATCTCAGCGTGCACGAAGGCCCGCAGCGGCTGGCGCGCACCAGCCACGTCCCGCTGGAGCCGGGCATGATCCTGTCCAACGAACCCGGTTACTACCGCGAGGGTGCCTTTGGCATCCGGCTGGAGAACCTGCTGGTGGTGGAACCGGCCGCCGGACTTGACAGCAGCGACCCGGAACGTGACATGCTGGCCTGGCGCACCCTCACCTATGCCCCGATCGACCGGCGGCTGGTGGCTGTGGACATGCTCAGCACCGAGGAGCGCGACTGGCTGAACGCCTATCACCGCGAGGTGGCGGCCCTGATCGGCCCGCGGCTCAGCCCGGACGCAAAGCGCTGGCTGGATGCCGCTACCACGCCATTGTGACACAGCCGCGTTACATAGACTGAACACAAAGACGACACGCATGAAGAGAATGGGAAAACACGCATGACCAATATCCGTATCCGCAAGGCCGAAGGCACCTGGGTCGTCCGCTCCGGCGGCGCCGTACTGGGGGAAAGCGCCAACGCGCTTGAGCTGTCGGAGGGCGATATGGCACCGGTCATCTATTTCCCGCGCGGCGACATCGCGATGGCGTTTCTGGACCGTACCGACAAGAGCACCCATTGCCCGCACAAGGGCGATGCCAGCTACTACTCGATCGTCAACAAATCCTCTGTCACCGAAAACGCCGCCTGGAGCTACGAGGATCCGATCGAGGCCGCCAGCGCGATCAAGGGCCACATCGCCTTTGTGCTGAGCGATTCGGTCAAGGTCGAACAGGTCTGACCAACACCCGTAACTGCCCCGCGGCCTGCTTGTGCTGCGGGGCCAATTCGCAGGGTTGCCCTGCTCCGCGCCTGAATGGCCTGCCCTGACAGGCCTGGCCGTCGCGGCCCTTCCCCAGCCGATACCCAGCAGCCTAGAGAGCAAATGCCCTTGCCCGGTCCGCCCGGGGCCGAGAACGGGGCCGACAGATCCATCGGCTTGATCAATGAAACACTGGCCCCTGCCGCGCCGCGCCCCTAGGGCGTGCGGCACCGTTCACAGCGGCGTTTGTTACGTCACCACCCGCGCAGGGACGGACGTGCCGCCCCTGAAAGCGTGATGGCGTGTTGTGCGATCAGTTCAGCTCAGCACAGCCCGGCTCAGGTTCTGACGCGCTGCCTCCAGCGCATCCCCCGTCCCGAGAATGTCGGTTTCCCGTGCACATTGCAGCGCATAGTTGATCGCTGCCTCCAATGCCGCACGTTCATTCGCCTGCTTGTCCGCCTTATGATTCGCACCAGCCTCTTTTGGGCCGATTTCGAAATTGCGCATGGTTTTCCTGCCAAAGTCAGAGTTTAGTCCTGTCCCTGCTTCCAATGTTGATAACTGCGGCTTCGTTAATCAAATAGAAAGTTAACTTCTTGTTTACCTGTAACCGAATTCGCACAGCTGACGGGGAACGCCGCCGGAATTTTCCCCGTAACGTGGCCCGCGGCCGTTAGGGGCGCGGCGCTGTTGCCGGTTAACGGTGCTCTTCGGCCGCGGTCGCCGCCAGCGCCCGGTTGTAGGCCTTCAGCGCATCGATGTGATAGAGGGCGCCGATGATTTCCTGTTGGCCGTTCTCCTCGAGGACAACCGGCAGATAGGCCAGGTCAGCCCGGTCAAACACCGGCATCGCCGCCTCCAGCGTGGCAGAGGCCCGCACCAACAGGCCCTGCTCTACCAGCTCCTGACACGCCTCCAGCGACGCGCAGCGACTATCGCCCATCGGACGCATCACCGCCCCGGCCCGGATCAGCGCCAGCAGATAGGCCTGCGGTCCCGCCGCGCAGTGGATGTTGCGCTTTTCCAGTTGGGTCAGAAAGAAAGAGCGGTCCACCAGCCGCGACGCCAGCGCAGTCGACATGGAGACCGAGACCATGACCGCAAGGCCGATCTGCCAATCCCCGGTCAGCTCGAACACGATCAGCGTGGTCGAGATCGGCGCCCCGAGCACCGCTGCCGCCACGGCGCCCATGCCTGCAAAAGCATAAAGCGTGTGGGTGCCCGACACATCGGGCAGCACCGCCGTGGCGATCAGGCCAAAGGCCAGACCGGTCAGCGCCCCGATCATCAGCGAGGGCGAGAAGACGCCGCCCCCCATGCGCCCCCCCATGGTGATCGCCACCGCCGCCGTCTTGACCGCGGTGAACACCACCGCCTGCCCCAGCAGCAGACCGCCGGTCAGCGCCAGCACCGTGGTTTCGTAGCCGACACCGATGATATGCGGAAACCAGACCGCGATGACGCCCAGCATGGCGCCAGAGACCGCCGGGCGCAGCCAGCGCGGCAGGCTGAGCCGCTCCTGCACCTGGTTGCCCACCTTGTCGGCAAAGAAGATCGCCTTCATCTGCACCACCGCCACCAGGCCGCAGATCAGCCCGAGCAGCAGGAAGGCCGGCAGTTCGACGTAGAATTGCAGCGCGCCCGGCGTGTTCAGGGTAAACTCGGTCACGTCGCCGTATTCCAGCCGGTTGATGACGGTGCCAGCGACCGACGCGACCACGATGGGCGCAAAGGCGTTGACGGAGAAGTGCCGCAACACCACCTCCATCGCGAACAGCGCGCCGGCAATCGGCGCATTGAAACTGGCCGAAACCCCGGCAGCCACCGCACAGCCCAACAGATCGCGCCCGGTAATGCCGTCGGCGTTGATGCGGTTGCTGACCCAGGTCGAGATCACCCCCGCCATATGCACCACCGGCCCCTCGCGCCCCGAGGAGCCGCCAGTGGACAGGGTGATGAAGGAGGCCAGCGCCGAGGCGATGCCCGCGCGGGTCTCCACCCGCCCGTCATGCAGCGCGGCGCCCTCAATCACATCGGCCACCGACCGCACCCGTCCATCCGGGGTAAAGCGGTCGAGGATCAGCCCCACCACCAGCCCGCCGCCCGCAGCGATGCCAACCAGCGTGTACCACGGAAGATCCTGCGCGTGGCTGTGCAGGAAATGCACGTCCGGGGCGCCATAGACCCCGGCCTGCAACGCCGCGATTCCCTTGCGAAAGAACAGCGCCGCAAAGCCCGCGGCGATGCCGATCAACAGCGCGATCACCCAGAACTGGAACTGGCTTGGCCCGCGATGGCGCAGCACCCGCCCCAGGTCTTTCAACCCGGCAAGCCAATGCAGCAGGGCGGCGGAAAGGGAACGGCGGATTTCGTCTACCATAATGGGCCTGCAGGTCTTTTGAGTTCAATGACTTACATTGCCATACCGCGAGTTAACGAAGCCTCACCCCATTGGCGTTTCGCCGCTAACCTGCCAGCAGTGCGCGGGCCGCGGCGCGGGCCTCCTCGGTGATGGTGTCACCCGCAACCATGCGGGCCAGCTCGTCCACCCGGTCAGGCTCGGCCAGTGGCACCACCTGCGACAACGTCATGCCGTCGATCACCTGCTTGCGCACCTGCCAGTGATGCCCGCCAAGCGCCGCCACCTGCGGCGAATGGGTCACCACCAGAACCTGGCCGTTGCTTGCAAGGCTGCGCAGGCGCCGTCCGACCGCATCCGCCGTGGCGCCACCGACACCGCGGTCGATCTCGTCGAATATGAGCGTCTTGCTGGCATCCTGACCGCGCAGGCAGACCTTCAGCGCCAGCAGGAACCGGCTCAGCTCGCCGCCCGAGGCAATCTTGTTCAACGGTCCGGCCGGCGCACCGGGGTTGGTGGCCACGGTAAAGGCGACCGCGTCCATGCCATCTGGTCCCGGCTCAGCGCTGGTAATGCGGGTTTCAAAAACCGCGCGCTCCATCTTCAGCGGCGCCAGTTCCGCCATCACCGCCTTGTCGAGCGCTGCTGCCTGCTGGCGGCGTACCGCCCCCAGCTGCTTGGCGGCTTCGGTATAGGCGGCCTCAGCCGCCTTCAGGGCGGCCTCCTGATCGGCAAGATCCTGATCGCCCGCATCCAGCGCCGCCAGCTTGCCGCGCAGCGTCTCGGCGTACTCGCCCAGCTCGTCGGCGGTGACCCCATGCTTGCGGGCGAGCGCGCGGATCGCAAACAGCCGCTCCTCGCAGTCTTCCAGCTCGCCGGGATTGAACTCCAGCGCGTTCAGCACCCGCTCGACCCCGTCCTGGGCGTCGCCCAGCTCGATCATCGCGCGGCTCAGTGCGGCCAGGGGGGCTTCCAGCCCGGTGTCCTCGGCCTGGCCCTCGACCCCTTCCAGCCAACGCTGCGCCTCGCCCATGGCGCTCTCTGCCCCCTCGCTCAGCAGCGCATGGGCGCGGGCGATGTCGCCGCGGATCCGTTCCGCCGCCTGCATCTGGCGACGACGGATGTCCAGCGCCTCGTCCTCACCCGGCTGCGGGTCCAGCTTGTCCAGTTCCGCCACCGCGTGACGCAGGAACTCCTCCTCCGCACGCACCGCCTCCAGCGCGGCGCGCGTGGCCTCCACCGTCTTGCGCGCCTTGGCGGCCTCGCTCCAGGCCCGGCGCACCTTGTCCAGCAGGTCCTGCACCCCGGCATATTGATCCAGCAGAGCCATGTGCCCCCGCGGATTCAGCAGGCCACGGTCATCGTGCTGGCCGTGCAGTTCCACCAGCGTGTCCGACAACGCCCGCAGCACCTCGCCCGAGCAGCGCCGGTCGTTGACCCAGGCGGTCTTGCGCCCCTCGGCGGTATTGACCCGGCGCAGGATCAGCGTGTCGCCGCCGGGCAGGCCCGCCTCTTCGAGGATCGCATGTGCCGGGTGGCCCGCGGGCAGATCGAACTCCGCCAGCACCTCTCCCTGTGCGGCGCCCTGGCGCACCAGTTCGGCGCGCCCACGCCAGCCCAGCACGAAGCCTAGACTGTCGAGAAGGATCGACTTGCCTGCGCCGGTTTCACCGGTCAGCACGTTCAGGCCGGGCTGAAAGTTCAGCTCCAGATGATCAATGATCAGTAGATCGCGTATATCAAGCGCGCGCAGCATCGCTCCGCCCCCATTACGTCCGGCCCTCGCGGGCCGCCCCCAATGCCCTTGCCAGCGTTACAGCCACTGGCCTTTCAGCGACTGACGATAGATCTGGCTCAGCCAGTTGTTGCCACGATCCTTGGCCTCAAGCCCGTTCGAGGTCAGCAGGCGATAGCTGTCCTCATACCACTCGGTCGAGCGGAAATTGTGGCCGAGGATCGCCGCCGCCGTCTGTGCCTCGCCGGTGAGGCCCAGCGACAGATAGGCTTCTACCAGTCGGTGCAGCGCTTCAGCGGTGTGGCTGGTGGTCTGGAACTCCTCCACCACAACGCGGAAGCGGTTGATCGCCGAGGTATAATGCCCGCGGCGCAGGTAATACCGGCCGATCTCCATTTCCTTGCCTGCGAGATGATCGAACGCAAGGTCGAACTTCAGGATCGCGGAAGTGGCGTATTCGCTGTCGGGATAGACCTCGATCACGGTGCGCAGCGCCTGCAGGGCCTGGAAGGTCAGCCCCTGGTCGCGGCCGACCTCGTCGATCTGGTCATAATAGCTCAGCGCCAGCAGATACTGCGCATAGGCGGCATCTTCATCCGCCGGGTAGAAATCGATGAACCGCTGCGCCGCCGCCCGGCTGTTCTCGTAATCCTTGGTGCTGTGATAGGCAAAGGCCTGCATGATCAGCGCCTGCTTGGCCCACTCGGAGTAGGGGTACAACCGCTCGATCTCCGAGAAGTAATAAGCGGCATCCTTGGGCTTCTTGTTGGCGAGCTCGTATTCGCCGCGCTGGTAGATCTGCTCCGGCGTGTAGGTTTCCAGCGCCTCGTTCCGGGTCGCCGCGTCGCCATCCGCGCCGCCGCACCCTGCAAGGGCCGCCACCAAGAGGACCACGCCGAGGGTTCTGGCTCCTGCTCTGATGCCGTTCATAGTGCCTTACCTCACCGTCGTTTCCTTCGCGGGTCTGCGCCCCGGTTATGCCGGGTCTAGCATATTCAAATGGCGCGCAAAACGTCTTTTGCGCCATGCGCGCCCAGATGGCAGAGAAAGCGCGCCATGGTCAAGAGCGCCTGCCCCCTGCGCGCATAAAAGGCCCGCAGGAAAAGACCCGGAGCGCAGACGCCCCGGGCCAGTTGAATGCTCGTTTCAGGTTTTTGCCTTATGCAACGCGGCGCTGTTCGGCCGGGATTTCCGACCAGATCAGCCCCTGCCCCGGCAGCCGGGCGGTCATCGCCGCATCACAGGCGACGGCCCGGACTGCGCCCGGCTCCGCAAACAGGGCGCGCAGCAGCGTGTTGGTCAGCGCATGCCCCGCGCGCTCGCCAACATAGCGCCCCAAGATCGGCCCCCCAGCCAGCGCCAGATCGCCCAGGGCGTCCAGCATCTTGTGGCGTACAGGTTCATCCGCGTGGCGCAGCCCCAGGCCGCTTTCGACCCGCGCGCCGTCAAACACCACGGCGTTCTCGCCCGGCACGCCACCCAGCGCCAGACCGTTTGCCTGCATGGCCTCCACATCCGCCTGGCGGCAGAAGGTCCGGCTGTCGCACAGCTCCCGCGCGAAGCTGCCGTTGCGCATGTCCAGCGTCCGGCTCTGGCGGCCGATGGCCTCCTCGGCAAAGTCGATGTGGAATTCGATGGTCAGGCCATCGCTGGGCAGCAGCGTGGCGCGCGCGCCATCCTTTTCAACCGTCACCGGCTTCAGCACCTGGTAGGCGACGATCGGCACGCCGAGGCGCTGAACGCCCTGCTGCATGATGCCCCGCACGAAGGGCGCCGAGGAGCCGTCGACGATCGGAACTTCCGGGCCGTCAATCTCCACCAGCGCGTTGTGCACGCCACACCCGGACAGCGCCGCCATGATGTGTTCGACCGTGGACACGCTGACACCGGCGGCATTGACCAGCCGGGTGCACAGCGGGCTGCGCTCGACCAGATCCCAGCGCGCCGGGATCAGCGTATTGCCCAGAGCGATGTCGGTGCGCTTGAACACGATCCCGTGCCCCGCCGGAGCCGGGATCAGCGTCATGCGGGCAGGCTTGCCGGTGTGCAAACCAACCCCTTCAAATGTCACCGATGCCTTGAGCGTATTTTGCACGATGTGCCTCATTCCACTGTGTCCGACCTCTGCGGCCGTGTTGCGGATGAGAGTTAAGGTTTAGGAAAAAAACCTACAACTCAATCTTTGTAACGGATTGAAACATGACTGTAACAGATAGGCAAAACACCGCGCAGACCTATATACTGGCTTGTTTAATATAGAAAAAGCCGCCTCAACGGCGGCTCCTTCAGACTTCAGTTGTGATCGCTTAATTGGCCTGGCGACGCAGGAAAGCGGGGATTTCGATGCGTTCCTGATCCGGATCAGCCTGCTGGGTCTGCGGTTGCGGCTGCGGCGCTTGCGCCTGCATCGCGGGCTGCTGCCGCATTTGCTGGGGCTGATGCTTGGCACCGCCAGAGGCGGACTCGGCGCTGCCGGTCATGCGGTGGATCAGCGAGTTCAGGCCAAAGCGGCGCTGGCCCTCGCCCTGCTGCTGTGGCTGCTGTTGTTGCGGCTGCTGATGCGGTTGCGCTGTCTGCGTGGCCGAGACGATGGCCGGACGCTGCGGCTGTCCAACCGGCGGCTGCGCGCGTTTGGCGGCGGCCTGCAACCGCTCCAGCGCCTGCGGCGAGGGGGTGCCGGGGGCCGGTGCCTTGGGGGCGATGAAGCTGTCGGCCTGCGGCTCGACCGCATCTGCCTGCGGGCGGAATTCCGGAACGTCGGGCTGGTAGGCCGGCGGCGGCAGGCCGTCGTCGCCCAGCTGGTCGTTGGTCTCGATGACTTCGCCACCGTGGTCGTCAGCCGCTTCCGGCGTGTTCATCTCGGCGAAAAGCGAGGGTTCCTCCACCGCGTGCACGCTTTCAGCAGCAGGCGCCTGGGGGGCCGGCTGTGCCGGGGCGGGCTGCGTGGCGGCCACTTCGGCTGCGGGCTGCTCGACCGGGGTATCCAGTTCCAGCGGCGCCGCGGCGCGGGTTTCCTCGACGCTCACGGTCTGGCGCAGCGGTGCGGACATCGGGCGGCGCGGTACCGGAATGTCGGTGTTCACATCGCTGGCGTCGATGCCGGTGGCCACAACGGACACCCGCATGCGGCCTTCCATCTCGGTATCCAAGGTAGAGCCGACGATGATGTTGGCGTCCGGATCGACTTCCTCGCGGATGCGGTTGGCGGCCTCGTCCAGTTCGAACAGGGTCAGGTCGTGCGAACCGGTGATGTTGATCAGCACGCCGCGCGCGCCTTTCAGGCTGATTTCGTCCAACAGCGGGTTGGCAATCGCCTTCTCGGCGGCCTGGACCGCGCGGTCTTCGCCTTCGCCTTCGCCGGTGCCCATCATCGCCTTGCCCATCTCGTCCATCACGGCGCGGACGTCGGCAAAGTCGAGGTTGATCAGGCCCGGACGGACCATCAGGTCGGTCACGCCCTTGACGCCCTGGTACAGCACGTCATCCGCCATCGAGAACGCCTCGGTGAAGGTGGTTTTCTCGTTGGCGAGGCGGAACAGGTTCTGGTTCGGGATGATGATCAGCGTATCGACCACCTTCTGCAGGCTCTCGACACCGCTTTCGGCCTGGCGCATGCGCTTCAGACCTTCGAACTGGAAGGGTTTGGTCACCACGCCGACGGTCAGCACGCCCAGCTCGCGGGCGGCCTGCGCGATGATCGGGGCCGCACCGGTGCCGGTGCCGCCGCCCATGCCCGCGGTGATGAAGCACATATGCGCGCCCGCCAGGTGGTCGACGATCTGCTCGATGCTTTCCTCGGCGGCGGCAGAGCCCACCTGCGGACGAGCGCCTGCGCCCAGACCTTCGGTGACTTTCACACCCAGCTGGATGCGGCTCTTGGCCGAGCTTTGCTGCAGCGCCTGGGCGTCGGTGTTGGCGACGACGAACTCGACGCCGTCCAGCTCCTTGGCGATCATGTTGTTGACGGCGTTGCCGCCGGCCCCGCCGACACCAAACACCGTGATCTTCGGCTTCAACTCTTCCTGCCCGGGCATCGATAGATTCAACGTCATGCTCTTACCGCCTGTGTTACCCGCCCTTCCCGCAAAGGGCTTTTTCCTGTCCAGTTCACTATAATCTTACCGCGCAGGGCCAGTTCCGTCATCCCAAAAAGCGCGATCTTCCACGAAATAGGCCCCATTCTGAGGACAAACCCGCGGTATTTTGCCGTCCCTAGCAGATATGGGGGAAGAGGCACAACCGGAACACAACAAAACCGCACCAGCCCTGCCCACAGGGCACGGAGGATCGGGTTTCCAAGTTTGGCTGGCCACTGCCCGGCCTGCTGAATCGCCGCATATTTTTTGCGGGCGTTAACGCGATTCTAACGGCTGTGACCAGCCCTGTCACGTGATCTTTACCGCGAGCGCGTGATTTCCTGCTGTCCTACCAGTTGTCGCGGAACCAACGGACCGCGCGCCCCAGCGTGCCGGCCGGGTGGCTGCGGGCGGGCATGTCAAAATCCCACCACTCATCCTGTGGGTGCGCCGCAAAAAGGCACAGCCCCACCGCCGAGGCAAAGCCCGGACCGGTCGCCGCCTGCGGCAGCCCGTGCACGCGCAAGGGGCGGCCCAGCCGCACCTGCTGGCCCAGGATCCGGCTGGCCAGTCCGTCCAGCCCTAGGATCTGGCTGGAGCCGCCGGTCAGCACGATCTGCTGGCTCGGCAGGTACTCGAAACCGGCGGCGTCGAGCCGGGCACGGACATCCTCGAGGATCTCCTCAACCCGCGGCCGCATGATGCCGATCAACTCGGCCCGGCTGACAGTGCGGCGGTCATGCTCCCAATCGCCGGTGTCACCGCCGATCTCGATGATCTCGCGGTCATCCGCCCCGGTGGCATGCACGCCGCCGTGCTTGTTCTTGGTGCGCTCGGCCACCGACATCGACACCCCGAGCCCCATCGAGATGTCGCTGGTCACATGATCGCCGCCCAGACGCACGGCGTCGGCATAGATCATGTGCTTTTTCATGAAGATCGAAATCGAGGTCGTGCCACCGCCCATGTCGATGCAGGCTGCGCCCAGCTCCTGCTCGTCCTCGACCAGCGCCGAGAACCCCGACGCATACGCCGACGAGGCGATCCCGGCCAGCTCCAGGTCACAGCGCTGGATGCAGCGCACCAGGTTCTGCACCGCCATCGCATCCACGGTCAGCATGTGCATGTCCACCGCCAGCGTCTGGCCCAGCTGACCCCGCGGGTCGGCAAGGCCGGAGCGGTTGTCGAGCGCGAAATTCACCGGCTGCGCGTGCAGCACCTCGCGCCCGGCGCCGTATTCGGGCACTTCGCAGGCGGCCAGCACCTCCGCCACATCCTGTTCGGTGACCTCCTGCCCCTTCAGGTCGAGGGTCGCATCCAGCCCATAGGACCGCGGGTTGGCCCCCGAGAAACAGGCGATCACGTGATCGACGCGCACCTCGGCCATGCGTTGTGCCGCCTGCACCGCGGTGCGGATCGCCCGCTCGGTCTCCTGCATCGCGGTGATCTCGCCGAACTGCACCCCGCGGGAGCGCGTGGTCGCCGCACCGATCACCCGGAACCCGGACTGGCCGGCCAGGGCGCCGATCGAGCCGTCCTCGCTGAGCCGCGCGCTGCCGTCAAACCGCAGCACCAGACAGGCAATCTTGGAGCTGCCCACGTCCAGGATGGCAACCACGCCGCGCTGCATCGCCTGTCGGCGCATCTGCCGCATCGCCCGCTGCGATTGATAGAGATCTGTCATTTTACTGCCCGCCCCCATTCAACTGCCTGATCCGCCACCAGTTTTCCACTGCATTCTCGGCCATGCGCACCGTCGGACGCCCGGCCAGACGCATGTCCACCGCGGCGACATCGCGTTCCAGCAAATCTTGAACCTCATTCACCGCCAGCACCCGCTCCAGCGCCGGCACCGGATTGCGGGCAGGCAACATGATGCGCTGCCCCCGGTCCAGAACCACGTCCCAGCGCCGTTCGCCGACCCGCACCAGCCCGCGCAGCCGCGGCCCCAGCGGGCGCGCCGCCGCGAACAGGCGCAACGCCTCCTCCGCCTTGGCGGCCGCCCCCTTGCCCGCGATCAGCGGCAGGTCCGGATGCAGGCTGCGCCGCCCCAGCTCGGCGACGTGAATGCCGTCCTTGTCAAGCAGCGCCAGCCCCTCGCGGCTGCGCCAGACCAGGGCCGGTTCACGCTCGACCACGTCCACCTGCAGGATGCCACCGGGACGGATCCGCACGCTGGCGCTCCGGACCGGGTCCAGGCCGGTAATGACATCGCGGATATGCTCAAGATCCAAATCGAAGGAGCTGACCGGGAAATCCACCGAGATCACCTCGCGGATGTCCTGCGCAACGCTTGGACCGGCGCCGTCCACCGCCATCACGTTCACCATGAATTCCGGGCGCTGCTCGATCGCGGTACGGGCGTCCTGCACCAGCGCCAGCAGATCCGCGCGCCGCTCCTCGTCCGCGAGGTAGCCACCGGCCGCCGCCAGGATCAGGCAAAATGGAACCCCGAACCGCAGCCCGAAGCGAATTCCGGGGGTCAGCATCCAGCGCTGCAATCGGTACTTCAGCCGCGAAGGTGCCGGATCGGCCCGCCCTGCCGAGGCCGGACGGCCAAACCGCTGCTTCAGCGCCCGCATGAAGCGTCCTCCACCATCCAGGCGCACAAGCGACCAAAGCTGATGCCGCAATGGGCTGCCTGCTCCGGCGCCAGCGAGGTCGGCGTCATGCCGGGCTGGGTATTGGTCTCAAGGAGGATCAGCCCACGCGCGCCGCGCGCCTCGTCCCAGCGGAAGTCGGTGCGGCTGACACCGCGACAGCCCAGGGCCGCGTGCGCCTGCAGCGCGTAGTCGAGGCAGAGGTCGAAAATCTCCTGCGGCAGATCCGCAGGCAGCACATGGCGCGAGCCGCCGGGCTTGTACTTGGCATCGTAGTCATACCAGCCGTCCGTGAGGATATCCGTCACCGTCAGCGCCCGGTCTCCCATCACGGTGGTGGTCAGTTCGCGGCCCGGCGCGAAGGTCTCGACCATCACTTCATCCGGCATCTCCGGTGCCAGCTGCGGCGGGCCATTGGCGGCCTCATGCACGATGTAGATGCCGACGCTGGAGCCTTCGTTGTTGGGTTTCACCACATAGGGCGGCGGCATCACGTGACCCGCGCTGACCTCTGACTTGGCAAACAGCCCGCTCTCCACCACCGGCAGCCCGGCCGCCCGGAACGCCGCCTTGGAGCGCTGCTTGTCCATCGCCAGCGCCGAGGCCAGCACGCCCGAGTGGGTATAGGGGATCTTCAGCCATTCCAGCATGCCCTGCACGCAGCCGTCTTCGCCCCAGCGGCCATGCAGCGCATTGAAAACAACATCGGGTTGCACCTCGGCCAGCCGCGCGCACAGATCCGCGCCGGCATCCACCTCGACAACCTCATACCCCTCACCGCGCAGCGCCGCCGCACATTCGCGACCGCTGGACAGCGATACCTCGCGTTCGGCTGATGGCCCGCCCATCAGCACCGCGATCTTCGGGAGTGTCCTGCTCGACCTACTCACCACCAAGCGCCTCAATATGCGGGGCTTTTGCCCCAGTTTCTTGGAATCCTTTCCGGATCCGCCTTATGTCGTGTTGCCGGATCATCCCCGGCCAATCGCGGCGATAGCCTGCCCCGACGCCGCAGGCCTGCAGTCCGCGCCGCCTGCCCGCCACCCTAACGCCCAAATCGTTACCGGGGCGTTAACAGTGTTTTTACCATAGGCCACGGGAATCACCGCACGCCTCCGTGCTCACCCGGAATGGACAGCGGGAAACCAAAGGTCAACCCATTGACGTTGCCCGGTTAAATCCAGTTATCAGGGAAGCGGTTCACCAATCCGCATAATTTCCCACTCTAACGTAATGCCGGAATTTTCGTAAACCTTTTTCCGAACATCTTCCCCCAGCCCTTCCAGATCCGCGGCGGTGGCGCCACCGGCATTGATCAGGAAGTTAGAATGCTTCTCGCTCATCTGGGCGCCGCCCCGGCTGGCGCCGCGCATGCCGGCGTCGTCGATCACCTTCCAAGCCTTCAGGTCATGCACGTCATCTGCCTGCCCGGTCGAGGAAAACCCCGCAGGGTTGCGGAAGGTCGATCCCGCCGACCGCTCCCGGGTCGGCTGGGTGGCATCCCGCTTATCCAGCTGCGCCTGCATCCGCGCATGCAGCTCCTCGGGGTCGCCCTCGGTGCCCCGCAACGTCGCCGAAACCAGCACCGCGCCTTCGGGGAAGGCCGTCTGGCGATACTGAAACTGCAACTCCTCGGCGGTGATCTCGCGAATTTCACCCTGGCGCGTCACCAGGGTGCCCGAGACGAACACATCCGCGACGTAGCTGCCATAACAGCCTGCATTCATCCGCACCGCCCCGCCGATCGAGCCGGGAATGGTGCGCAGGAAGGTCAGGTCGACCCCCGCGTCCGCCGCCTTGCGCGCCACATGCGCATCCAGTGCCGCAGCGCCTGCGGTCACCGTGTCCCCCTCGACCGAGATCGCGTTGAAGCCGCGCCCCAGCCGGATCACCACCGCCCGCAGGCCGCCATCCCGCACGATCAGGTTGGAGCCCACCCCCATCGGGAACACCGGCACGGCGGGATCCAGCTGGCGCAGAAAGGCTGCGAGGTCGTCCACATCGGCAGGCTGAAACAGGTAATCCGCAGGCCCGCCCACACGCAGCCAGGTCAGCCCCGCCAGATCGCGATTGGCGGTCAACTTGCCACGGATTCCGTCGAAATTCATCACATCTATCCCTCGAACCTTTGCCGCCAGCCTCTAGCAAGGAATGCAGCCGCAAGACAATGGACCGCTCGCAAGTGGCATCGGCGAAATCTCGCCGCCAGCAGTTCGGCTCAGGTGCCGCGACGCCACCGCTGGGCCAGCCAGCGGCCGAAATAGATCACCGGCCAGCGCAACACCGACATGCCCGCGGCCAGCACCGCCAACCCCCACCAGGGGCCATTTTCATAGGTCACGTAACCCAGAAGCGGGATTCCCAGCGCGATCAGCGCATAGGCGCGACGCCAATGGTTGTCTCGGCTGGGCAGAACCGCCAGCACATTCGCCGCCAAGGCCCAGACCGCCGCCAGTGTCAGCGACAGCGTCATTGCTCCGCACGCCCCGGCCCAAGCCGCCGCAGGCCGCCGGGGGCCACGCCCCCGGTCACGCTTGCATTGCTCACCGCGCCAACCGCGCAGGCAGGCCGTTGGCCCAGGTGCTGATGGTGCCCGCCCCAAGGCAGACCACGATGTCGCCGGGCCGGGCCTGCTCGCGCACCAGCCGCTCCAGATCGTCCTCGTCCAGAATGGCGCGGGCGTGGCGATGGCCGTGGCGGATCATCCCCGCCACCAGATCATCGCGGCTGGCGCCCTCGATCGGATCCTCGCCCGCGGCAAAGACCTCGGCAATGGCCACCACGTCGGCCTCGTTGAAACAGGCGCAGAAATCGTCGAACAGGCTGGACAGGCGCGAGTAGCGGTGCGGCTGATGCACCGCGATCACCCGGCCCTCGCTGGCCTGGCGAGCCGCCTTCAGCACCGCGGCAATCTCCACCGGGTGGTGGCCGTAATCGTCGATGATGGTGACGCCGTTCACCTCGCCCACCTTGGTGAAGCGCCGGTTCACCCCGCCGAAGGCCGCAAGCGCCGCGCGGATTTCTTCCTTCTTCATGCCCAAGTGCCGCGCCACCGCCACCGCCGACAGGGCGTTGGAAACATTGTGGTCGCCCGGCATCGGCAGGCTGCAGCCCTCGATCACCTGACCCTCGGCCTGTAGGTGCACGTCGAAATGGGCCACCCCCGCCTTGTAGGTCAGGTTCACCGCCCGCACGTCCGCCTGCGCGTTGAAACCGTAGGTGACAACCCGGCGGTCCGAGATCCGCCCCACCAGCGCCTGCACCTCGGGATGGTCGGTGCAGCAGACCGCGATGCCGTAGAAGGGGATGTTGGAGACAAACTCGAGGAAGCCGTCGCGCAGCCGGTCGAAGTCGCCCCAATGCTCCATATGCTCGGGATCGATGTTGGTGACCACGGCGATGGTCGCGGGCAGCCGGTTGAACGAGCCGTCGCTCTCGTCCGCCTCGACCACCATCCATTCGCCCTGCCCCATCCGCGCGTTGGAGCCGTAGGCATGGATGATGCCGCCATTGATGATGGTGGGATCAAAGCCGCCGGCCACCATCAGCTCGGCCATCATGGTGGTGGTGGTGGTCTTGCCGTGGGTGCCCCCGATGGCGATGTTGGACTTCAGCCGCATCAGCTCGGCCAGCATGTCGGCCCGGCGCACCACCGGCAGGCCGCGGCGGCGGGCCTCGTCCAGCTCCGGGTTGCCGGGCTTGATCGCCGAGGAGATCACCACAACGGCGGCGCCTTCCAGGTTTTCCGCCTGCTGGCCGACAAAGATCCGCGCGCCCAGCTCTTCCAGCCGTCCGGTGATCTTGCTGGCCTTCAGGTCCGAGCCCTGCACGCTGTAACCGAGGTTCAGCAGCACTTCGGCAATGCCCGACATGCCGATGCCGCCAATGCCGACAAAATGGATCGGGCCGACATCACCGGGCAGCTTGGTTGCAGGGTTCATCACGTTATCCTTCCTGTGCCAGTTGCTCCACCAGTGCCGCCAGACGGTCGGTGGCATCGGGGATTCCGGCGTTCAGTGCAGCGGTCGCCATCTGGGTGGCGGCCTGCGGGTTACTCAGAATTGCGCCCATATGCTCCGCCAGCACCGAAACATCAAGCGCGCTTTCGGGGATCACCACCGCCGCATCCGCCGCGGCCAGACCGCGGGCATTGGCGCTTTGGTGGTCGCCGGCGGCGGCCGCAAAGGGGATCAGGATCGAGGGGCGCCCGATCACCGAAATATCTGCAACCGAGGACGCGCCCGCGCGCGAAATCACCAGCTGCGCCTCCGACATGCGGGCAGGCACATCGTGAAAGAACGGCTGCACATCGGCATTGATGCCATGCTCGGCGTAAAAGGCGGCAACCCGCTCCTGGTCCTCGGCGCGGGCCTGGTGCGACACCCGCAGATGCTGCCGGATCGCCTCGGGCAGCGCGGCAACCGCGCCCGGTACCACGTCCGACAGGATGCGCGCGCCCTGGCTGCCGCCCATCACCAGAAGCGACATCGGGTAGTCGCCCGGCGGAATATAGGCCGCGCCCGCGCGCTCCATCACCGCCTGGCGCACCGGGTTGCCCACATGCTCGTGCGGCACCCCCTCGGGCAGGTCGGTGGGCCAGGTGCCGCAGGCGACCCCCTGCACGCGCTTGGCAAAGAGCTGGTTCACCCGGCCCAGCACGCCGTTCTGCTCATGGATCATCCGCGGCAGCTTCAGCAACGTCGCCGCCCCCAGCGCCGGGATCGACGGATAACCGCCAAAGCCCACCACCGCATCCGGGCGCTCGCGCCGCATCTGCATCATCATCGACAGCACGCCGCCCGCGATCTTCGGCCCGACCATCGCCTTGGCCAGCAATCCGCCGCGGGCAAAGGTGGCCGAGGAAACCTGGCTGATTTCCACCGTGTGGGGAAAGCCGCCGGTATAGCGCGCGCCGCGCGCGTCCGTCGACAGTTTCACCCGCCAGCCGCGCGCCAGCATCCGTTCTGCCAGCGCCTGCGCGGGGAACATGTGGCCGCCGGTACCGCCTGCGGCCATCAAAAGCAGTTTCTGTGCCATCGGTCCTGAAATCTTCCTGTCTTCTATGCAACTGCCAACGCAGACAGCACCTCGTCGGTTTCAATCGGCCCCGCCCGGCCGCAGCCCAAGCCGCGCCGACCGGCTGGGCGGCGCGGCCCTTGTTACGTGTGCCGCGTCACGTGTACCGCAACGCCCCGCGCACCTCGGATCAGCCGCGGCCGCGCCCGTTCAGGTAATCGGCAATGCCGCCCTGCGGCCGCGTGCGGGTAAAGGCCAGCAACATGCCCACCGCGATGCCGGTGGCAATCAGCGACGAGCCGCCGTAGCTGACAAACGGCAGCGTCATCCCCTTGGCCGGCAACAGCCGCACCGCGACGCCCATGTTGATCATCGCCTGCACGCCCAACATGCAGACCAGCCCGGTGCCCGCCAGCCGGATGAAGGTATCGCGCTCGCGCATCAGCCGCAGCAGCGAGCGCACCACGATCAGCGCGTAAAGCACGATCAGCACCGCCACCAGCACCAGCCCGTATTCCTCGGCGGCAACGGCGATGATGAAATCGGTATGCGCATCCGGCAGCGACCATTTCACCTGGCCCTCGCCGACGCCGACCCCGAACAGCCCGCCCTCGCGGATCGCGTTGGTGGCATAGCCCAGCTGGGTGGTGGGATCGATGTCAGGATTCAGGTAGCCATCAATGCGGCGCGCAAAATGTTCCGAGCTGTTGTAGGCAAAGATGCCCCCCAGCACCACCACCGCCGCCATGCAGACAAGCAGGATCATCGGCGCCCCGGCGACGAAATACATCACCCCCCAGCCGAACAGCACCAGGCTGGCCTGGCCGAAGTCCGGTTGCAGCACCAGCATCATCACCACCGCCATGCACAGGCCGAACGACATCAGCGTGCCCGGCGGGCCGTTGATCTGCTGGCTTGCCGCGATCATCCAGGCCGCGACCACGATGAACCCCGGCTTCAGGAACTCCGACGGCTGGATCGAGGCAAAGCCGAGCGAGTACCAGCGCACCGCCCCCTTGCCGAAATCGGTGCCGAAGATCGGCAGGAAGGCCAGCGCCACGAAGGCCACGGCAAAGCCCAGCACCGCCAGCCGCCGCACCAGCGTCGGCGACATCACCGAGGTCACCAGCATCGCCGCCAGCGCGGTCACGCCGAACACCAGCTGCCGCTGCACATAATGGAAACTGCCGAATCCATTGCGCTCTGCCAGCGGCACCGAGGCCGCCAGACCGAGCAGCAACCCGATCACGAACAGCATCAGGATGCAGGACACCGTCCATTTATCCAGCGTCCGCCACCATTTCGGAAGAATCGGCTCGCCTGCCTGCACGGGAACCGCGCCATAGACCATCTCAGTCATGGGAATACCGCCACTATATGCCTCGTTGTGCCCCATGCGGGGCCTGCCCTGCCCCGTTTTCGGGGTCTGTTGCAGGAATGCTAACCCGAAAGAGTATTTTTTGCCACCCGCTTTACCTTCTGTTGCGCGGGTTTTCGCACATGGCAGCTTGCGCCGTTGCCGCATCCGTGGTCGATGCGCGCCATGCAGATAAGAACCCTGATTCTCGGCGCCGGCGCGGCTGGCATGATGTGCGCGCGCCATACCGGCGGCAGCACGCTGGTGATCGACCACGCCAAGGCGCCGGGCGAGAAGATTCGCATCTCCGGCGGTGGCCGCTGCAACTTCACCAACATGTATGCCGGGCCCGCCAACTACCTGTCGCAGAACCCGCATTTCTGCAAATCGGCGCTGGCGCGCTACACCCAGTGGGACTTCATCGAGCTGGTCAGCCGCCACGGCATCGCCTGGCACGAAAAGACCCTGGGCCAGCTGTTCTGCGACGGCTCGGCCAAGCAGATCATCGCCCTCCTGGTGGATGAGCTGCGCGCCGCCGGGGCGGACCTCTGGCTGCAGACCTCGGTCGAAAGCGTCGAGCGCACCGCCAGCGGTTTTCGCGTCACCCTGCTGCGCGAGGGCAAGCGCCAGGCGGTTTCCTGCCGCAATCTGGTGCTGGCCACGGGCGGCAAATCGATCCCCAAGATGGGCGCCACCGGGCTGGCCTATGATCTCGCCCGCCAGTTCGAACTGCCCCTTACCGAAACCCGCCCGGCGCTGGTGCCCTTCACCTTTCCCGATGGCCGCTTCAAGCCGCTGGCCGGGGTTGCCCTGCCCGCGCGGCTCTCCAACGACCGCACCTCCTTTGACGAGGCGCTGCTGTTCACCCACCGAGGCCTCTCCGGGCCGTCGGTGCTGCAACTGTCGTCCTACTGGCGCGAGGGCGAAGCGATCACCGTCAACCTGTTTCCCGACACACCGCTGTTCGACCGCCTGCGCGAACAGCGCCAGGCCGGGGGGGGCCGCGATCTGACAACCGAACTGTCACGCCACCTGCCCGCCAAGCTGGTGGATTTCCTGACACCGGTACTGGCGCTCAAGGGGCGACTGGCCGACCAGTCCGATGCCGCGCTCCGGACCCTCTGCGAGTCGCTCGAGAACTGGCAATTGCTGCCCGCAGGCACCGAGGGCTACCGCACGGCAGAGGTGACGCTGGGCGGCATCGACACCGATGCGCTGTCCTCCAAGACGATGGAAGCCAAATCCGTGCCCGGTCTCTACGCCATCGGCGAAGCCGTCGATGTGACCGGCTGGCTGGGCGGCTACAACTTCCAGTGGGCCTGGTCGTCCGGTTTCGCTGCCGGCACCGCGATTGCCGCCACCGGCTGATCCTTCACAGGGGCCGATTCCGCGCGGTGTCCGCCCGGATCGGCCCAGATCCCCCCGGATCGACCTGACGCGGAACCTGCGCCGCGCCTTCTAGCCGAGACGCCCGCGCACCTGCGCGATGAAATCCTCGCCGCGCTGTTCGAAATTGTCATACTGGTCAAAGCTGGCTGCGGCCGGGGCCAGCAGAACCGTGTCGCCCGGCTGCGCCTCGGCCATCGCCCGCTCCACCGCGGCGGCCATGGTGGTGCAGACCTCGGCCTCCACGTCCAGCTGCATGGCAAAACCGGCCGCCTCGCGCCCGATCACATAGGCCTTGGTCACATTCGCGGTCTGCCCGGCGAGCCCGTCAAGGCCGCCGTCCTTCTCGAGGCCACCACAGATCCAGCGGATGTTCCTGAACGCGCTCAGCGCCTTGGCAGCGCTGTCCACATTGGTCGCCTTGCTGTCATTGACATAGCGCACGCCCGCCGCCTCGGCGATGGTCTGGCTGCGGTGCGGCAGGCCGGGGAAAGTCGCCATCGCATCGCCGATCAGCCGCGGCGCCAGCCCCAGCGTGCGCGCCGCTGCATAGGCCGCACAGGCGTTCTGATGGTTATGCGCCCCCGGCAGCCCCTGCATCTCGCGCAGATCGATCGAGGCCGCCTGCCGCCCCTTGCGATACTCCGACAGGAACCCCTTGCGGGCAAACACCTGCCAGCCCGGCCCGGTCAGCTTCTGCGCGGCCGAGATGCGGATCACCCGGTCATCGCTCAGGCTTTCGGAGAGCTGCCCGGCCAGGAACAGCCCCTCGTCCTCGTCGACGCCGATCACCGCGCGGTCGGGACCGCCTTCGGCAAACAGGCGGCGCTTGGCGGCGAAATAGCCGCCCATACCGCCATGCCGGTCGAGGTGATCGGGGCTGAGGTTGGTGAAGACCGCCACATCCGGCGTCAGCGCCCGCGCCAGCTCGGTCTGATAGCTCGACAGCTCCAGCACCACCACGCCGCCATTGCCCGGCGGGTCGATGTCCAGCACTCCGCGACCGATATTGCCCGCCAGCTGGCTCTCGCGGCCCGCCTCCTGCAGGATATGGTGCAGCAGCGCCACCGTGGTCGACTTGCCGTTTGACCCGGTCACCGCCACCACCCGCGGCGGCTGGTCGTGCATCTGCCACTCGGCATCCGCAAAGGAGCGGAAGAACAGGCCGATGTCATTGTCCACCGGCACCCCCGCCGCGAGGGCTGCCCGGATCACCGGGTTGGGCTTGGGGTAGAGATGCGGGATACCGGGTGACGTCACCAGCGCGGCGATCTCGTCGAAGGCGCCCGACTTGTGCAGGTCGCGACAGGTGAAGCCCTCGGCCTCGGCCGCCTCGCGCGCCGCCGGGTTGTCGTCCCAGCAGATCGCCTCTGCGCCGCCCGCCCGCAAGGCCCGCGCCGTTGCCAGGCCCGAGCGCCCCAGCCCCAGCACCGCCACGTTTGCGCCTTCAAAACCTCTGACCGGGATCATCGCTTGCCCTTTCGCACGATCACTCTTTGCGCCGTACCCTGTACCGCAGCGAAGGAGATTTGCAAGCCATCACGGCAGCGCCTGTCCGCCCCCATGGGCGGGCCCTTTGCGTCCGCCCGCGGACGGGCACCGACCCAGGACACAAGTGTTGCGCACCCGGCGCACGCTGCCCTCATGCGATCTTCACCCGCCCGCTCTAGGGTCAATGCGTTGCAACGAGAAGACCAGGAGACCGGCCCCCTCAGACCACCTCCTCATTGGGTGCAGGGCGGGTCCGCAACAGGCCGATAGACGGACATGACCGCTGACACCGGTCATCCGATGCTCCGCCCTTTGGCGGCGCCGCCTTCCTTGCAAAACAAAACCGCGCCCAGCATCAGCCCGGCGCGGTTGCCATGAAAGCAGACAGGACAGCCCCGCCGCCTTGGCCGGGCTGCAAAGCGGCGCGGCTCAGCGCACCTTCAGCGTCGCCAGACCGATCATCGCCAGGATCAGCGAGATGATCCAGAAGCGGATCACAATGGTCGGCTCGGCCCAGCCCTTCTTCTCGTAGTGGTGGTGAATCGGCGCCATCAGGAAGACCCGCCGCCCGGTGCGCTTGTAATACAGCACCTGGATGATCACCGACAGCGCCTCGACCACGAACAGGCCGCCGACGATCGCCAGCACCAGCTCGTGCTTGGTGGCCACCGCGATCGCCCCTAGCGCGCCGCCCAGGGCCAGCGAGCCGGTGTCGCCCATGAACACCGCCGCAGGCGGCGCGTTGTACCAAAGGAAGCCCAGGCCAGCGCCGAACAGCGCCGAGGTGAAGATCAGGATTTCACCGGTGCCCGGCACGTAATGCACGTCCAGATACTCGGTAAAGTCGACGCGCCCCACCGCATAGGCGATGACGCCCAGCGTCCCGGCCGCAATCATCGACGGCATGATCGCCAGCCCGTCCAGACCGTCGGTCAGGTTCACCGCATTGGCCGAGCCGACGATGACGCAGATCGCAAACGGCACGTAGAAGATGCCAAGGTTGATGAGCGTGTCCTTGAACACCGGCAGCGCCAGCTGATTCTGCAACGGCGCCGGGTGATAGGCCGCCGCCCACAGCGCTGCGGTGACGGCGATCAGCACGCCCAGCAGCAGCCGCACCTTGCCCGGCACCCCCTTGGTGTTCTGTTTCGACACCTTGGCATAATCATCGGCAAAGCCGATCAGGCCATAGGCCAGCGTCACGAACAGCACCATCCAGACAAAGGGGTTGTCCCAGCGTGCCCAGATCAGGGTCGCGGTCAGCAGCGCGCCGACGATCAGCAGCCCGCCCATGGTGGGCGTGCCCGCCTTCGACAGATGCGCCTCCGGCCCGTCGTCGCGGATCGGCTGCCCCTTGCCCTGGCGCTTGCGCAGCACGTTGATCAGCGGCTTGCCAAACAGAAAGCCAAAGATCAGCGCGGTCAGAAAGGCGCCGCCTGCGCGGAATGTGATATAGCGGAAGAGGTTGAAGAAATCTCCCCCGTCCGACAAAGCGGTCAGCCAATAGAGCATGCGGCCCGTCCCCCGATCCTTACGGTTTTTCAGAATTGCGGCCGGATTGGCCCATTTCGCGGATGCCGTCAACGATCTTGGCCAGCGCCATGCTCAATGACCCCTTGGCCAGCACGATATCGCCCGCCGCGATGCTGTCCTGCAACGCGGGCACCGCCTCGGCGCTGGTCGCGTACCAGCCGCCCCGCTTGTCCGCGGGCAGCGCATCATGCAGCGCCCGCATCAAGGGACCGATGCAGTGAATCCGGTCGATCTCCTGCACCGCGTCCAGCTGCGCCAGATCCGCATGCAGCGCCAGCTCCTGCGGGCCCAGTTCCTTCATGTCGCCGAGCCAGGCCAGCTTGCGCCCGCTGCCCTGCACCGGCGTCGCCGCCAGCACCGCCAGCGCCGCCGCGACCGAGGTCGGGTTGGCGTTGTAGCTGTCGTCCAGAAGGGTCACCGCGCCGCCGTCCAGCCGGATCGTCTCGCGCACGCCGCGGCCTTTGACAGGCGACCACAACGACAGGCTTTGTGCGGCCTTTTCGACATCCCCCCCCAGCGCCTCGACGCATGCCAGCGCGCCCAGGGCGTTCATCGCAAAATGCGCGCCAAGTGACTGGATATGCAGATCGATCTCGCGCCCCGAAACCGTGACCTGGGCAAGGGTTTCCGCTCCCTTGATCGCCGCCGAGCGCAATTGATACGCCGCCGCCGTCTCGCCGAACCAGCGGGCCTCGGCACCCAGATCCGCCGCCACCCGGGCCAGCACGGGCGCCTCGGCGATATCGGCATTCAGCACCGCCACGCCACCCGGCTCCAGCCCTTCCATGATGGCGGCCTTCTCGCGGGCGATGCCCGCCACGTCGTCAAAGGCCTCCAGGTGCACCGCCGCCACGGTGGTGACCATTGCCACATGCGGACGGGCCTGTTTCGACAGCGGCGCGATCTCACCGGGGTGGTTCATGCCGATCTCGATCACCGCATAATCGGTGTCCCGCGGCATCCGCGCCAGCGTCAGCGGCACGCCCCAGTGGTTGTTGTAACTGGCCACCGCCGCATGGGTGCGGCCCTGATCGGACAGCATACGCGCCAGCATCTCCTTGGTCGAGGTCTTGCCGACCGAGCCGGTGACCGCCACCACCCGCGCCTGCGTGCGCGCCCGCGCGGCGCGGCCCAGGGCCTCCAGCCCCTTCTGCACGTCCTCGACGATCAGCAGCGGCGCCTCTGCCGACACGCCGTCCGGCACGCGCGAAACCAGCGCCGCCCCGGCGCCCTTCTCCAGCGCCTGCGCGACAAAATCATGCCCGTCGCGCGCCGCGGTCAGCGCCACGAACAGATCACCGGGCTGGATGGTGCGGGTGTCGATCGACAGGCCAGAGACCTGCCACTCCCCCTGTGTCTGCCCGCCGGTTGCGGCGGCGGCCTCTGCTGCGGTCCACAGGCTCATGCCAGCCTCCCGTCCAATGCGGCCACGGCGATGCTGGCCTGTTCCACGTCATCAAAGGGCAGCACCGTGTCACCCACGGTCTGGCCGGTCTCATGGCCCTTGCCGCAGATGATCAGCGCGTCACCCGGCCCCAGCATATCCGCCCCGCGCAGGATCGCCTCGGCGCGGTCGCCGACCTCGATGCAATCGGGCGCACCGGCCTTGACCGCGGCGCGGATCGCCGCCGGATCCTCGCTGCGCGGGTTGTCATCCGTCACGATGACCACATCAGCGTTCTCATGCGCCGCCTGCCCCATCAAGGGCCGTTTCGAGGTATCACGGTCGCCGCCTGCGCCGACGATGGCAATCAGGCGCCCCAGGACATGCGGGCGCAGCGCCTTGATGGCGCTGGCCACCGCATCCGGGGTGTGGGCGTAGTCCACGAACACTGCCGAGCCATTGTCGCGCTCGGCCGCCAGCTGCATCCGGCCGCGCACGGTGGTCAGATGCGGCAGGGTCTCGAACACCCGCTCGGGATCCTCGCCGCCGGCAATCACCAGCCCACAGGCGAGCAGGATGTTTTCCGCCTGGAAGCCGCCGATCAGGTTCAGCCGCACCTGGTACGGCTTGTCATGCCAGGCAAAGCGCATGTCCTGCCCGGTGCCGTCATAGCGCAGCCCCATCAGGCTGAGATCGCCAAGGCCGCGGCCGACGCTGATGATCTCCTGGCCGCGCGCCGCCGCCACCGCGCGCATCTCGGCACCGCGGGGATCGTCCATGTTGATGACCGCCACGCCCTCGTCCGGAAGCACCCGGCGGAACAGCCCGGCTTTGGCGGCGAAATAGGCGTCGAAGGTCTCGTGGTAGTCGAGGTGATCCTGGGTGAAATTGGTAAACCCCGCCGCCGCCAGCTGGACCCCGTCCAGACGGCGCTGGTCGAGCCCGTGCGATGAGGCCTCCATCGCCGCATGGGTCACGCCCTCGGCGGCAGCGGCGGCCAGGGCCCGGTGCAGGGTGATGGGTTCCGGCGTGGTATGGGCCAGCGGGTAACTCCAGGCGCCCTCGATTCCAGTGGTGCCCATGTTGACCGCCTGGTGGCCCAGCTCCATCCAGATCTGGCGCACAAAGGTTGCAACGGAGGTCTTGCCGTTGGTGCCGGTCACCGCGACGACCGTCTGCGGCTGGCCGCCGAACCACAGTGCGGCGGCATAGGCCAGCGTCTGGCGCGGGTCCTCGACCACCACCAGCGCGGCATGGCTGTCGGCCAGCACCCGCGCGGCGATCTCGGCTCCGGCGGCATCGGTCAGCACCGCGACCGCGCCCTTCTCCAGCGCTGCGGGAATGAACTTGGCGCCATGAACCTGGCTGCCGGGCAAGGCCGCGAACAGGTAGCCTGCCCGCACCTCGCGGCTGTCCACCGCGAGGCCGCTGATCTGCGGATCCGCCCCGCCACGCGCCGTCAGACCCAGCTGGCTGAGCGGCTGCGGCTCCGGGGTACTACTGTTGCTGCTGCTCATGGCCGGGTCCCTACCGAGGTCTAGTTCGAGGTGAGGGTTATACCAGCCATCTCGATGGGTTCAACTTGCGGACGCAGCCCGAGCAAAGGTGCGACCCGCCCGATCATCTCGGCCGCCACCGGCGTCGCCGTCCAGCCCGCGGTGCGGCGCGGCTTGCCGTGGGCGATCACCTCCGGCTCATCCAGGGTCACCACCAGAACGTATTTCGGGTCATGGGCCGGGAACATCGCGGCAAAGGTGGCAATCACCTTGTCCTCGTAATAGCCGCCCTGCGGCTTGGGCTTGTCGGCGGTGCCGGTCTTGCCGCCCACCTGATAGCCGGGCACCTCGGCAAAGGAGGCGGTGCCGCTGGTCACCACCTTGCGCAGCATGGCGCGGGACTGGCGCGCGGCTTCCTCGGACATCACCCGCTGACCTTCCTGCGGCCCGTCCTGGCGCAGAATCGTCGGTTTCACGTAGCGCCCGCCGTTGGCGATCGCCGCATAGCCCGCCGCCAGATGCATCGGGCTGGCGGACAAGCCGTGACCATAGGAAATGGTGACGGTGCTGAGATCCCCCCACTTGCGCGGCGTCAACGGGCGGCCACCTGCGGCTTCGGCGATTTCAATCGGGGTCGGCTCGAACATGCCGAGCGCCCGCAGGAAGTCCTGCTGGCGCAGGGCCCCGATCTGCAGCGCCAGGCGGCCGGTGCCGCGGTTGGAGCTGTTGACGATCACATCCGCAAGGCTCAGCTCGCCAAAGTTCTTGTGGTTGAACTCGCCGATCGGAAAGCGGCCGATGCGCATCGGGCCGGACGCGTCGATCATGGTCTCGGAGTTCGCAAGGCCAAGGTCGACCGCCTGCGCGGCGGTGAAGATCTTGAAGGCGGAGCCCAGTTCGTACACCCCCTGCACCGCGCGGTTGAACAGCGGGCTGACCGAGGGATCAAACCCCGAGGTCGGCGGCCGCGGCCGGTCGTTCGGGTCGAAATCCGGCAGCGACACCACCGAGATCACCTCGCCGGTGTGCACATCCATCAGGATCGAGGTGGCGCCCTTGGCGTTCATCAACTTCATGCCACCGTAGAGCACCCGCTCGGCTGCCGCCTGCACGGTCAGATCCAGCGACAGCTGCAACGGCTTGCCGCCGTTGGCGGGGTCGCGCAGGTAGCTGTCGAACTGCTTTTCCACCCCGGCGACGCCGATCACCTCGGCGGCATTGACGCCTTCCTTGCCGAAACCGGCCCCGCCCAGCACATGGGCGGCGAGGCTGCCATTGGGATAAAGCCGCATCTCGCGCGGGCCGAACAGAAGGCCGGGGTCGCCGATGTCATGCACCGCCTGCTGCTGCTCGGGGCTGATCTTCTTCTTTATCCACAGAAACTTGCGCTTCCCCGTGAAATCCTCGATCAGCTCGTCGCGATCAAGGTCGGGGAAGATCTCCACCAGCTTTTCGGCGGCCCCGACGGGATCGACCATCTGCGGCGGCTGGGCATAGAGCGAATGGGTCTCGAAGTTGGTTGCCAGCAGCCGACCCTTGCGGTCGACGATGTCGGCGCGCTGCATGGCGATGGCACTGCCCGGCACGCTGGCGACCGGCTCGGCCGGTTCGGACAAGGCGGTGATGCCCATGCGGGCACCGATGGTGGCGAAGGCAAAGACGAACAGCGCCCCCATGACCAGAAGCCGCCCCTCGGAGCGCTGACGGGCCTGCACCTGCATCTCCTGGTGGCGCAGGGTGATGTTTTCCTGTTCGATCCGGTCAGGGTTCTCCCCCACTGCGCGAGCGTGCAGAATCCGGGCCAGCGGGCGCAGCGGAGTGCGGATCATGGGTGTCCTCCTGCGGCGGCGGCATTCAGGCCCGAGACCTCGATGCCATTGCTGAGGTCCAGCTCAGGCGGCACCGGGTAGGAGACCTCGTCCACCCGGCCAAACTGGTCCGGGCGCAGCGGCAGCAACCCCAGGCGATCAAAGTTCAGCTCGGCCAGGTCCCGCAGCCGCTCCGGCCGGTTGAGATAGGCCCATTCCGCCCGCAGAACCCCCAGCCGCACCTTGGCGGCACCGATCTGCTGGCGCAGGGCGCGGGTTTCCTTCAGCACCTCCTGAGTGGCGTAATTCTCGCGGTAGGCCCAGAAAGCCAACGCCAGAACGGTCAGGCAGGTGGCGACATAAAGCAGGGTTTTCATCGACCGTTGCCCTCCTTCAGTTGTGGCATGCCCAGTTCCTTGGCCGAGATCGGCCCCGGCGCGGCCGCGGTGCGGCGTCCGACCCGCAGGCGGGCGCTGCGGCTGCGCGGGTTCTCTGCCAGTTCCTGATCATCGGGACCGACGGCCTTGCGGGTGACCAGCTCGAATTGCGCGGGGGCTTCGGCCTGCTCGGGCGCGTAACGGTTGGCGCGACCGGTCTTGCCCGCGCGATGCTGGAAGAAACGTTTCACCATGCGATCCTCGACCGAGTGGAAGGTCACCACGGCCAGAAGCCCGCCCGGCTTCAGCGCCCGCTCGGCGGCCAGCAGACCTTCGAACAACTCCTCGTATTCGGCATTCACCGCGATGCGCAGCCCCTGGAAGCTGCGGGTCGCCGGGTGCGACTGGCCCGGCTTGGGGCGCGGCAGACAGCTTTCGATGATCTTGGCCAGACGCAGCGTGGTGGTGATCGGCTCCACCGTGCGTTCGCGCACGATCGCCTTGGCGATGCGGCGGCTGGCGCGCTCTTCGCCGTAGTGGAACAGGATGTCGGCAATCTGCGCCTCGCTCAGCTCGGCGATCAGATCGGCGGCGGAGGGACCGGATTGTGACATCCGCATGTCCAGCGGGCCGTCCTTCATAAAGGAAAAGCCGCGCTCGGCCAGGTCCAGCTGCATCGAGGAAACGCCGAGGTCGAGCACCACGCCATCGAGATCCTGGGCGTATTCATCCATGCGCGAAAACACACCCGGTTGCAGGATCAGCCGGTCGCCATAGTCTCCCGCCCAGGGTTTCGCGAGTTCGAAGGCAAGCGGGTCGCGGTCGACGCCGATGACCTGTTCGGCCCCGGCCTCCAGCAGGCCACGGGTATAGCCGCCAGCGCCGAAGGTGCCATCCAGCCAGCGCCCCGACACCGGGGCAACCGCCTTGAGCAGCGGACGCAGCAGAACCGGAATATGGGGACCATTGGCAGCTGTCTGGTCCTGAGTCATGTCTTAAATGTCTCCGTCGCCATCAAGGAATTGCATCGGATCGAAGTCTTCCGGCAGTTCCTCCATCCACTTCTCGGTCTGGGCCAGCTCTTCTTCCTCGTAGGTTTCGGGCTTCCAGATCTGGAAGGTATCCCCCGCCGCGATGAAGAAGGCCTCGCCCTCGAGGCCGATTTTCTGGCGCAGCTTGGCAGGCAGCACCAGGCGGCCGGTCTCATCCACGTTGGTCGGGAAGGACTGACCATGAAACATCCGCTGCAGCATCTTGCGTTGCATGGAGCCGCGCGGCAGGCGGTCGATCTTGGCGTCGACCTCCTCGATTGCCTCTATAGTATAGCACTCCAGGAACTTGCGGCGATGGTCACCGTAGACAATCACCAATTCCGGGTTGCGGTCGGGCTGCCAGTTGGGATCGGATGCCTCCAGCACACGGCGAAAAGAGGCCGGGATTGACACCCGCCCCTTGCTGTCCACCTTGTGGTGGCTTTCGCCTCTGAACCTGCGACCCAATCTACCGTCCTTTTTCGCGCGTCCCTCGCGTTGATCCGTCCCCCAGAATGAAAAGGGGCGGGTTGATCTGCTGCCACTGATCAACCCGCCACCTTGGCCCGCCTTGCGGGATGTCCGACTGCGCGCGCCACCTGGGGGGATGTCTGCTCGCCCGCGCGCCGGATCTCTGTTTTTCGAGGAAAGCGAAGGCCTGTATGAAACCTGCTTTTGTTTTTGTGGTCTGGGGTCGTTTGGCGCCCCGTCCCTCGTTTCCGTCGATGAATTAGGGATACTATGGGAATTGATGGCCCTGCAACCATTTTCTGCCCAAACCCTCTGGACTCTTGCAGAAATTGAAGGAGATTCGCAGCAGAATCTCCCTGATTTTGGCCCCACCTTAGCTTCTGTGGTGCGCAAACTCTCCGCTAACACTACATATAGATCCAAATTGCAGAGAGATATTTTTTCCCATAGTTTCCCGCGATTCCTGATCCCGGCATCGCCGATTCAAGAATGTTCGCGTCATGTTCCGAAACCAGCCCCACATTCGCGGCAAAATCCGCCCTTTTCCACGGTTCAACACCGAGTGATTCGCAACGGCAAGCTGAAAGTGCGCGCGAGATGGCCATGAATTCCCATGCCGCCCATGAATTCCCGCCTGTCCCGTCGTTTCCCAATCTTCCCACGGTTTCCCAGTGGTCCCATGCGCAGCCCTCCGCCGCCGGAAGGGCCAGACCGCCCCGGATCCGGCAGGCGATCCCATCCCGGCCCATTCCGCCTCCCGAAACGGCGGCCCTGTCGGCGCCCACCGGCGGCGCGGGCAACACAAAACGGCCCGCCGAAAGACGGGCCGCTGTGCAGAAATACGAAAGGCAGCCGGGTTGGCCGCGGGGCGATCAGGCCATGCCGCCCTTGACCAGCCCTTCGGCGATCCGGGCGTAGGCCTGGGCCATCGGCCCATCCCCCGCCGCAATCGGGGTGCCACCATCGCCCGCCAGACGGGTTTCGAGATCAATCGGCAGCGCGCCCAGCAGCGGCAGGCCCAGCCCTTCGGCCTCGGCCGCGACACCGCCGTGACCAAAGATGTGATGTTCGCCGCCGCAATCCGGGCAGGTAAAGAAGGACATGTTCTCGATCAGCCCCAGCACCGGGGTCTTCAGCGACTTGAACATGTCCATCGCCTTGCGCGCGTCCAGCAGCGCGACGTCCTGCGGCGTGGAGACGACGATGGCGCCGGTCAGCTCGGCCCGGGTGCACAGCGTCAGCTGCACGTCGCCGGTGCCGGGCGGCAGGTCGACGATCAGCACGTCCAGCTCGCCCCAGTTGACCTGGCCCAGCATCTGCTGCAGCGCGCCCATCAGCATCGGGCCGCGCCAGACCACCGCCTTGCCCTCCTCCAGCATGAAGCCGATCGACATAAGAGTGACGCCATGGGCGTGCAGCGGCTCGATGATCTTGCCGTCAGGGCTGGCCGGGCGGCCCTTGGCCCCCATCATGCGGGGCTGCGAGGGGCCGTAGATGTCGGCGTCCAGCAGGCCGACCTTGCGGCCCTGCCTGGCCAGCGCCACGGCGAGGTTGGAGGCCACGGTGGACTTGCCCACCCCACCCTTGCCCGAGGCCACTGCCAGAATGCGCTTGACCCCCGCCGGTTTCAGCGGCTCCGCCTGCGGCTTGGGGTGGCCGCCGACCTTGAGGCTGGGCGCGGGCTGCTGCGCCGCATGGGCGGTCAGCGCCACCGACACGCCGCTGACCCCCGCCAGCTCCGCCACTGCGGCCTCGGCGGCGCGGCGCAGCGGTTCCATCTGCTTGGCCACCTCGGGGCTGGGCGCCTCGATCACGAAGCTGACCTTGCCGTTCTCGATGCGCAGGGCGCGCAGCATGTCGCGCGACACCAGCGTGCCGCCGTCCGGCAGCTGCAGACGCTCCAGCGCTGCGTAAATCTGTTCCTGGGTGACCGGCATGGCTGCTCTCCTGCTTCTTGACCGACACATATATATGCAGCGAGGCGACGCGATGGAAGCCGCGACGACAGCCCCAGGGCCAGACCGCACAAAGACCTGTCAAGATTGACGCCAGTTCCCCTATGCAATCCCTGCACGCCTGCGCCGAGATCCGCGGCACATCACAAAGGTGATGCCAAAAAATCCGGCACTATCAGAACGGTAGCGGCTTCCACCCATGCATTTGCTGCATAGCGGCATTGACCAGACACGGGATTGTGCGTCCGCAGCATATCCGTAAATTGTATCACAAGAGGCGCCACTGGGGCGCAGGACGAAACGGCCGGACGGCAAGACGAAGGAACCGAAAAGATGGCAGCAGCACAACAGATCACCGCAGTGAAACTGGCGTCGCCTTTTGCTGCACTGGACGGCCTGATGGCGAAATTCGCCCGTTACCGCCTGTACCGCCAGACCGTCAAGGAACTGTCGGAGCTGAGCGGCCGCGAGCTGGCGGACCTGGGCCTGCACCGTTCCGAAATCAAGCGTATCGCCTATCAGGCGGCTTACGAAAACGAATAACAGAGATCAGGCTCTTTCTCCTCCTCCCTTGAAGAGCCTGTACTACGCGGTGGCATCCTCCTCCTCCCTGATGCCGCCGCACCCTATACCGGCCGAAAGCCGGGCTTGGATCACCGGGACCTCCTCCTCCCTTAATCCCGGTGTATGACAGAACGGCGGTGCCCCCTCCTCCTCCCTGGGCGCCGCCGTTTTTGTATTTTCAGACATCCGCGACCCAGCCCCTGCCCGCGCCGGACTGCGCAGGGCAGGCCGCTTTGCGCCAGAGCCTTGCAATGAAGGGCAGCGCGGCAGCGGCGGCGGGCAGCCCTGCTGCCCGC